>SVQP01000052.1 GCA_015065285.1 Oscillospiraceae bacterium
TGAAATTCCGGTTTGGTGACATATGAAGAGTAATTAACTTTTCCCTCAAAGCGTAATATCTTTTCAAAACGATAACGCAAAACCGGGTTGCTTATATAGTCTAATACTTTTTCTCTTGGAACCCATAATACCTCGCTGGATTCTTCAGAGATGCGACATTCTCCGCTTTCATATTCACATATAAAATCAAACATAACCTTTGTGGGAACAGGAGTTACACCGTCATAGAATACGCCTTTACCTACATTGGAGTACACACCGCAAAGGCATTTCACCTTAGCCTGAATACCGCTTTCCTCCTTGATCTCTCGCAAAACACCGGTTTCTAAATCCTCTCCTACCTCAATCTGACCACCTGTAGTATCGTAACCACGGTTGCGGGTTTTGATAATCAGAATATTACCATCTTTATCAAAAACATAGCCTGCTGCCGCAACAATGTGTGTTGGAAAAGCCATAAACACCTCTCGCATTATGATAATTTCTATTTGCAATTTTCTTTATCGCCAGTTTCGCCTTTGTATTACAAATTCTTTGGGCAAAGCCCATAACCCTATAATACTGATTATATTATAGCACCAATCGGCAGAGAAAGCAAGAGTTATATTCCGACTTCGTCGGAGTGATATTATCGCTAACGCGATAGTGATATTGAAGCCCTACGGCTTCAGTGATATTTTATTCGCCTCCAAAACTTGCGAAGCAAATATCACTCGGCATAAGCCGAATATCACTGCGAAGCAATAGAACTCGCCGCAGGCGAATAAAACTGGCGTGATACTCCGTTTGGAGTATCACGCCAATGGCTCTGCCTGTTTTAATTTTACTCTGCAAGCACACCGTCAACCGTGGCGTTTGCCAGCACCTCTTCGGCGCTCAGCGCACGGTCGTAGAAGCGGACTGCGCGATAGGTGGTATCAAAGGTCTTATTGACATCGTTATGGCCAATGAAGAAATCGCCTGCGCCAAGCGAGCCTGCGGCGGTATCGAGCTGCCCCTTCAGCTCACCGTTGACGTAAATGCAGCAGGTATCGCCGCCGCGATAGGTGATGGTGATCAGGCTGTTCTGCAAAAGATCCAGACAGCCCGGGATCTTGATTCTGCCGTTGCCCAGCGTTTTGAGCTCCAGCACGTTCTCGGAGTTGCGGCGGAACAGCGCGAAATGGTCGTCACTGCTGCTGATAAAGGTGTTGAAATTGGTGCCAAGCGAGGTAAAATCGCCCAGCAGCACTTCAATGGTGAACGCCTCCCCGTTGACCGTATCCACCACAGCCTGTGGGAACTTGTGCTTGAGCTTGCTTGCCCGCAGTCCCTGCTCGGTAAAATAGTTGTTATCATTCTTGACGATCTCCATATCGTGACCGCCAACCAGATCCTCCCATTCATCCGAATCGGCATTGTAGCCGCCTCTTGTGTTCTGCACACCGCTGTAAAGCGCCACCAGTCCGTCAGCTACGTAAGCATGCTCTACCGGCTCGAAGGGTTCCTCGGGCTCGGTGGTCGGAATCTCACGCTCGGGCACAACGTAGGGGAACTCGATCTTCATCATGTTAATGACTTTGTTCCAATTCTTGACCTGTGTGGGTTTTGTGGGATACTTACCGTACAGACATGATACGATATCGTACTCGTCTGCCTCGTAGAAGGTCTTGCCGTACAGCCATTCTTTGACCTCGTCGATCTGGTAAATGCCGCTTTGGTTCTTCCATACCCAGATGGGTGTGGGCCACAGGTGCACCTGCGCAGCAATGGCTTGGTAAACGTCTCTTGTCACGCCTGCCTGACCGTGGTGCGCCATTTGCACGATATCGCTCTTGAGCTTATCACCGTAAGTGGCAAGCAGTCGGCGACCGCCAATGCTGCCAAGGTCGTTTAAGAACAGCACGCTCTGCTCACCGATCACAGCGCGCAGCACAAGCGAGGTATCGTTGAGATTGGAGGTGCCGTCCGCCTGATCCCAGGTCTGCAGCACGTCAATGCGCACACCGTCAATCTCAAAGAACAAGCCGCCGGCTACCGCCTCTTTGTTGATCACGGCACCGTTGATCTGATCGTAATAGCCAGAGCCCTCGGGCACCTCGGCACCGATGACCGCACCGTATTTGTTGATATTCTCCTTGATCTGAGAGATCTCCATATCCCCATTGGCGGCAGGATATTCCTCGCTATCAAACTCGGGGAAATCGAAATAAATATTGTTGATCTTATAGTTGGACTCCGCGCTGTACTCGGCCAGCATTTTGGAAAGCTCGTACATATGGTCCTTGTGCGCGTGGGAGAGGAACCATGCCTCAACCTCAAAGTAATCATCCTGCCCAAGACCCAGAATGGAGCGCAGCGCTGCCGGCATGTAAGGATCGCGGTCCTTTCCCGCACCGTCAATACCGCCGTCAATCACGATCAGCTTGCCGTTCTCTGTTTTGATCACGTAAGACTGCATCAGGCTGTCACGCTCAGGTGCCAGCTGGTACAGTGCGACCGCGCAGGGCTCCGGCTCCGGCTCAGCCTCGGTTGTCTGTTCTTGGGTAGTCTCTTGCTCGGTCGTTTGTTCTTGCGTGGGCTCTGCCGCGGTGGATTCTGCCTGTGTGGTGGAATCCCCTCCCTGCCCCTCGTGCGTGCAGGCAAACAAGGATGCGCACATCACAAGCAGCAAAAGAACGGATAAAAACTTTTTCATGGTGAAAGCTCCTTTCTTATTTTATTAAAAATCATTGGATAGGCTCAATTTGCAGCTCGTCAAACGATGCCGAGCACCGATAGGTGCGAACACCGATCATGCCCTGCATAAACGGATCGGAATCGGTATACTCCAGGCACAGCGTGCCGTCCAAGTATACGCGAATGGTTGCGCCTATGCACTCCACGCGCAGCGCGTACGTGCTTTGCTCGGTATACGTGCCTGCAGCAAGTGCCAGCTGCGTATACCCGTAATTTTGTTTTCCCAGAACCACGCCCTGTGCAGTAATTCCTACGTAGTAACCCTGCACCCAATCGGTGCCACCCTCAGCATCTGCCTGCGTGCACGGTTGATGCACGAAATTGGGCGCGCCCGGGTTGGTGGCTCTGACCAGCAGTCCACAATTGATACCGTCCTTGGGCGTAACGCTGACCTCGACCGCGTAATCCCCCCACGTGGGAACACCGTACAAGCGTTTTGCGCAAATGGGTGTGCGCGAGGTGCTCAGGCTGCCCGAGGCTCTCCAGTTACCGTCCGAATACACGTATCCGTCCTCAACGTTGTCAAAGCTCCAGGTCTGCGCGCGTACCGCTCCGTGCGCAAGCGCACGTGCCTCCACCAGCAGAACCTCACTGCCATGCACCCGGAACGACAAGGTGTGCTGCCCTTTTTTCAGAGGAATTTCTCTGATAATCGCAGTGGTCAGCGCGTCACTTTGCGCAAGCGGCAGTCTGCCTGCGGACTCACCGTCCACAAAGATTTCCAGCTCTGCATCCCCTTGCCGGGCGGCATAACGCACCGAAAGATCGTACAATCCGTGACTCTTGGTAAGCACGCGATAAGACAGAATGCTGCTCTCGGGAGCACGTACGGCAAACACGCCTTCAATCTGCTGTGAAGCAAAACTGCCCGTGGTTGTATGGCTTGCAGGAATCAATCCGCTCTCGTTACCAATGCTGTGCCAATCGTCAGCTGCACCGCGTCCTCCCACGGCATCGGTTGCACCGATAAAGCCGAACGAGGCATCACCGCCGCGGGTTGCGTATCCAACGCCTCCCGCAGCCAGCGCATCGCTCTCCAGCGTATATGCGGGACGGTCGTTGACGTAAAAGGTATAGGTGTTTCCGCTTCTCTCGATCTGCAGTGCCTGCAGGCAATCAAAGCGCACGTCCTCACCAAAGGACTTGACCAAGGGAACGTGCTTGCTTTCAGTCTTGCCACTCACCGTGATTTCAATGCAAAGGCACTGCTCTGCCGGATCGAAATAGCAAGCTCCGAAATTCTGTGCATCGGCATAAGCGAACAACGCACCTGCCTGTGCTCCCTGCTCGATAAAGGTTACGTGATATTCAGCGGTAAAATCACCCGCAAAGTGCTGCTCGGAAACAATTGTGCTGCCACTTGCCAGCGGCAAGCCCGTGCCCTTGATTCCGAAATCTCCGCTGAGCTTCCATCCCTTGAGCGATTCTCCCTTGCCGAAATGATGATACACGCAAGGCATATCGGGCACCTGCTGCTTACCGCTGACAGGACCCATGATCTGCATGTCCGTGCCGTTGAACACAATACGATCCACGTGCATGCAGCGATTGGGCGTGGCATTGACCAAGGAATGATATACAATGTAATAGCTATCCAGGTCAGGCCCCTTGACCGTGGAGCTGTGACCGATGCCGAACAGCTCGCCTGCGGTATGGATCAGTAGAGGATTTTGCACCTCAAGGCGATCAAACTCCAGCCCGGAGGTGGTGCTGACTCCGTAATTGATGCGATACGCACGCGACAGCACGTGATTACCGGTATAGGTCATATAATAATATCCGTCGTGGTATACGGTCATAGGACCTTCCGTCCAGCCACCGTTCACCGAGATGGAGGCAAGCGTTCTGCCGCGCCCCATGCGAGCAGGCGAGGACATATCGTACACCATCATCTGCCCGTGGTTGGCGGTATAGAAATACCACTTACCGTCACGGTCGATAAACACCGAGCCGTCGATTGACATGCCCATGTTATCGGTAATTATCTCAAAGCCCTCGGTAGGCGAGTCGCTGCGCAGTACGTAGTGCCCCTGCCCTGCGGGCGAGGTATACATGTAAAAATAGCCGTTATAGTAATAAACCTCGGGCGCATATGCACCACGGGTTTTTTGATCGGTTGCACAAAGCCCTGCGTACGTCCAGTGTACCAGATCCTCTGAGGTCCAGCACTGAATGCCCACCTGCCCATCCTTGGTACTGACGTACAGGTAATATCTGCCGTTATAGCGCATCACGAACGGATCTCCAAAGCCGTAGCCCTCCCAGGCTTGCTCGGTCTCGGCACTCAGAACGGGGTTTTCATAATACATAATCTCCTCCGTGGGTTCCGTCACTGGTTTTTGCTCTATGGGTTGCGTAGTCTCCTGCGACTGTGCAGGTGGCACATGATTGTTACACGAGCCAAGCACCGGCAGCAGCGCCAAGCCGACCAATGCAGCGGACAGGATCTTTTTCATAGTGCACTTCCTTTTACATGATAGTTTCATTGTACCATAAAAAAATGGAAAATGCAACCGCTTGCCAAAGGTTGTTGACAGATTCTTCTTTTCATGCTATAATGTAGTATCAAATATTGACTCACATGGAGGACGATTTCGTGAAAAAGATGATTGCCATCATGCTTGCAACCCTTATGCTGCCGGCAGCGCTTGTGGCTTGCGATCAAAGCACTCCCGAGCAACCCACCACCGAGGCTGTAACAACCGAAGCCCCCACCGAAGAACCCACCGAGGCGCCCACTGTACCCGAGGTTACTGAGGATAAAACCACTGAGCAGACCACCGAAGAGACCACCCAGGAAGAAACCACGCTCAACGAACTGGGGCTTCCCTTTGAGATCATTGACGTTCCCGTAGGCTATGCCGGTGACAAGATGCTGCGCGGCTACAATGCTTCCGATTCCGATGCCGGCTATTTCTACTATGACGAGGAGCTTGGCTGCCTGTACTCCGATGGTGATAACAACATGCTGGTAGTGACCAACGATACCATGAAGGCGGGTACCCTTTCCGCAACCTTCCTTTCCGCCCCCGGCTACATCAACGACAACGGCATTATCTTCGGCCTGGAGGAATCCCTTGAGGACGAGTATTATTTCTGGGAGTTTGGCCCTGCCTACTACTTCCTGTTTATCTCTGACGCTTCCCGTCTGTACCTTGCCAAGGCAGGCTATAACGGTCAGGCTTGGACCGAGCTTTACGTAACCGACGAGCCCGTTACCGACTACACCCACGGTGAGACTGTTATCAACATTACGGTTGAATTTGACGGTGAAGGCAGCATTAAGTGCTATGCAAACGGTGAGCTGCTGATCGACTACTTTGACGAAGATCCTCTGACCGGCGACCGCTACGGCGTGCGCTGCGAGGTCTTTGGCGTGGAATACTACAACATCCAGGCAACCCACGATTGATTTTTCAAACAAAAAGCCCTAACTCTTAAGGGTGCAATTGCGAAAAGAACAAAAAGAGAGAACGAGGTGGAACAAAAGCCACTTGGTTCCCTCTTTTCTTTTACTTTTTCGGTGATATTCTTTGCTTCGCAAAGAGTGATATTATTGCTGTCGCAATAGTGATATTGAAGCCTGACGGCTTCAGTGATATTTTATTCGCCCCTTTAACTTGCAAAGCAAATATCACTCGGCGTAAGCCGAATAACACTGCGAAGCAATATCACTCGCCGCAGGCGAATAGAGTTGGCGTGATACTCCTAATGGAGTATCACGCCTACGAGCAGGAGTTTTTTGTTTTAATAACCAAAGCTGAAATTCAGTGTGCCAATAGGTGCGGCATCACCGGTGGAGTACAGGTTGAGCGGATCGTTTTCCATATCCTGCACGTTGTCGGTTACCTTGAATTCCAGTGCAAAATCGTTCTTGTCAAGTCCGATGGCATCCAAGGGAATGCGCACGATCATGACCTTGCCAAATACGTTGACGTCAGCCTCGCCCACGCTCTCACCCTTGGCATTTTGCACAGCACTGACGTTGCCAACCACTTGGCGGTTGATCACGTACTCATAGCCGCAAAGCAGGTCGCCCGAAGCATCCGCGGTTTTGATCCACAGATTCATCCAGCCCGTATCCCCCTCGGAGTAAGCAGTGATATCCTCTGCACAGCTGATGCGGAAATACAGATACTGCTCATTTCGCAGCACGCTGATGGTATCAATGTCGTTTCTGCCGGTGGTATCCTTGTAAACGATATCCCCTGCCATTGCCTTGAAATTGCGGTCTGCGCACTCACCGGTAAAATCGCGGTAGGTCACAGCGCTTTGCCAAACGGCAGCATCATCCTTGGTAATATCGGGGGTTGCTGCGGGATATTCGTAATGCACGGCGGGTGCATAGTTATCTGCATGGATATTCATAATGGTTTGGAAATACGCGTAGTCCTTCATGCCGGACGAACGGGAGGGCTCGATATCACGGGAATACTCTGGATTGAAGGTGTCTACGGTGAAATAATCGCCATCCCCTCTGCGCAGCTTTTCGGCAACCCACTCGTTCCAGCCGGTCAGGAACACGAATCTCGCATCCTCTGCGCGCTGCTCGGGGGTCATTTCCAGCACGGTATTCCACTGTGCCTGATAGTTGAGATTCTGACGCCAGTTTTCATGGTCGTTTTTACCCCTCCACTGCCCCTTGACCTTTTCGGTAGGATACCAGCCACGTCCGCGCGATGCCTTGGTATCGGTCATGCAAACGGATACGTGCTGCGCGATCGAGACGTTGATCCAGCCCTCTTGAGGAGTCTGAGGATACTCAAACGAGATCCAGGGTGCACCGTACTCGTACACAGGCTCATTGACGGGGGCGGCAATCGGCCACTGCGTCACACGGAAATCAAAGAATTCCGCCAGTGCCTTTTCCTGGGCATTCGAAGAGGAGCGCAGCGAGGCGATCACGTTATCGGGTGCTACGATCATGGGCTTTTCGGGATCGTTGGGTGTAAACCAAAGGCTCTTGTAGGTATCGCTTTCATAGAAGATCTTATACACCTGCTTGATCACCTGCATATCCGCACCCAGATCGTGCTTGCCAAGGTAATACATCACGCGCGGCACGTCCCAGCCCGCATCCTGATATTCCTTGAGGATCTCGAACAGCTTTGCGGTCACGTTCTCATACAGCACGTTGTTGGAGGTATCCAGCACCAAAAAGTCCACGCCTGCCATGGTCAGCATTTCGATCTGCTTGCGCATGACCCAAGTGTCGCCGCTATTGTAGTAGCCCCATACCGGCTCGCCCCAGAAATGCGCGGAGCCCACGGGGGTGATGGGGGTATTATATCGGGTAAACGCTTTATTGTACGTGCCCTCATAGGTGATCTTATTGACGTCGTAAATGCCCGAGTGGTTGGTATGCTGACCCAAGGTCAGGAAATAGAACATGCCCACATAGCGGTCCTTGTTGACCTTGCCGTCCACGGGCAGGATCACTCTACCGAAATCATCCGTGCCTGCAATATTGAGCACGCTGTACTGCGCATCGGTCAGACCTCTCTCATCCGGCACGCGCTGCACGGTGGGAGTATCGTCGGGCTCTTGCTCGGTGGTCGATTCGGATTCGGTTTCGGGAGCAGCGGTTGGCTGCTCGGTGGTTTGCCCGGCAGGCGTGTCGGGCGTGCATGCGGCAAATACCGCCACTACGCACAGGACTGCCAGCAAAGCAGCCAATACTCTGAATACTCTGTTCACGTCAGTCCTCCTTTCTTCTCAGCGCAAGCGCGCCAAGAGCAAGCACAATCCCTGCAAGCGGCAGCATCACAGACTTACATCCCGTCTGCTCCTCTTGTTCGGTAGCAGGTTGCTCTTCCTCTGTTTCGGGCAGCTCTTGGGTCACGGTTTCGAGCCCGGCTTCAGTCTCTGTTTCGGTTTCTGTTTCGGTCTCTGTCTCGGTCTCGCTTGCATCCGGCTGCGTTTCGGGCGCTTGTAGCACGTTTACCGTAAAGGATGCCTGCATGCCGTCATATTCTACCGTGACCGTTGCGGTGCCGGGCTTGGAGAAATCATAACTGACCATCTCCTCCAGCAGCATCATGTCAAGTCCTCCACCGCTGGCATAGTTCAGGCGCACAACCAGCGAGGTCATATCAATGCGCTCGCCTACATAGTAGGTATCCTTGTAGCCGGGCAGCACCGTCAGTCCGTCGGTTTTGATACACACCTCATCGTTTACGTTGACCGTAAAGGAGATCGGCTCCATTACCAGCGCACCGTCAACGGGTGTATAGTTGTTCTTATTGGTTCCTGCCCAGTTGCCCCAGTCATCCTTATGCCAGTTCATCCAACGAAAACCGGGAAGAATGACGATCTCATATTCCTCTTGCTTGAGCGCGGCAAGGTAGGCGGCATCGTCAATATGGAAGATCAAGGTGTCTCCGTAAAAGCACAGACGCGCCACGTTGCCCTTTTTGACCAGATCCGTCACACTCTCACCATTGATGGTGACCAGGTCGCCCAGCGTTTTGCCGGGAATGGCGGAGGGGCAAAGGTCTACAGTCGAGATTGCCTTGAGGCTCTCACTGTCGTTTCGCTTGAAGTTGATGCGAAGCGCCCCGTCAACGCCTGACATGGGGCCCGTCTGCACAGCGGTAATACCCGCAGTTGCATTGACCGGGAAATAGACGTCGTGATCCAGCACGAGTGAGGGAATCTCACCCGAAATGCCCGAAGGAGAGCCTGCGCACCAGATAAAGCCCGCCTTGACTGTGATTGCGGTGAAATCCGCGGGCTTGAGGGTAGCGTGATCATCCATGTGCAGCACCAGATTGATACGAAGCGTACCGTCCGGCATATCGTCATAGGTATAGCAGGTGCGCTTGAGCGCCAGATCGCCAAACTGCGCCTTGACCTCGCGAATGGTCATATTTTCATAAGCCTTGCCATCCTTGATAAAGGAGACCAGGATCAGATCGGTGTTATGATCGATTTTGTCATCCCAGGCATCCTTGGTCAAGCCCTGCGTGCCACCCGGCACAATAAAGCTGACCTGCCCGAAAATTTTCCCTTCGGGCTGAAAAGGCTCGCCATACATGGGGCGCATGTCGATCTTGCCCTCAGCACCCGCCAAGAGCGAAAAGCAAGGAACGGCTGCGCACAGCAGCGCGGCTGCGAGCAGAATGCTCAAAAGCATGCGTTTTTTCATAATGTCCTCCTTGATGCAGTGTTGTTATACTCATTTTACAACATCGCGACGTGAAAGTCAAGTAAAACACCTCACTCTCTTGAAACTTGGACGTATCTGTGCTATAATGATCCTACTCCAATTCCACGGAAGGTTGACCTATGAAGCTTTACGCGCCTGCTTATTATAAAGAATTCTCCTGCATTGCAGATCGCTGCACGCACTCCTGCTGCATTGGCTGGGAGATTGACGTAGACCAGGATTCCTTTGCCTTTTATCAATCACTGGACGGTGAGTATGCGCAGCATATCCGCGCAAGCATTGAAGGCGGGGCGCAGCCGCATTTTGCGCTTGCCGCCCACGATCGCTGTCCGCACCTTGACTCGCACGGGCTTTGCCACATTATCAAGGCATACGGCAAGGATGCACTTTGTGAGATCTGCCGCGAGCACCCTCGCTTTTACCACGACACACCGCACGGCAAGGAGGCAGGGTTGGGACTTTGCTGCGAGGAGGCTTGCCGCATTGTGCTTGGCTCGGATGCCTTTGCCGATATGATTCTGCTGGGGGAAGCAACGGGCGACTCCGTAATGCAGGAGTTTGATGCCACAGCGCCGCGCGCACAGATCTTTGCATGGCTTTTGGATGCAGCTCTGTCCTACCCTCAAAAGCTGCGGTGCTTGCAGGATTGCTTTGGGGTCTCTCCTGCAAGCTTGGATGATGCCGCGTGGCGCTCGCTTTTGCAGGATCTGGAATACTTGGACCCGGCACATCGCGCGCTGTTTGCCTGCTACTCTTGCAATGTGACCGCGCCCGTGCATGCTGAGCCGATGCTGACGCGCGCGCTGGCATATTTTGTATATCGCCACTGCTCGGCAGCCTATGACCAATTTGACTTTTGCGCCAATCTGGGGCTTGCGCTATTCTTCGAGCGCCTGCTTTGCTCGCTGATCTGCACAGGGCACGACGTATATGATGCTGCTCGCATTCTCTCCGAGGAGCTGGAATACTCCGAGGATAACACCGATGCCATACGATCCGTTTTTGAAGAGGTACTGTCATGACACCCAACTACAAACGCACCAAGCTTGCATGCTACACGGCATATTTTACCATGTCGTCCATTTTCATTCTGCCGCCGCTGCTGTTTACCACCTTCGGTGCTGAGCCCTACAACATTTCCTACACGCTGCTGGGCACGCTGGTACTGACCAATTTTTGCACGCAGATGCTGGTGGATCTACTGTTTTCTCTGTTTGCCAAGAAATTCAACGCGTCCTTGCTTGTGCGCATCACTCCGCTGATCACCTCTCTGGGACTTTTGATCTATGCTCTGGTGCCCACCTTGCTGCCGCAATACGCTTACGTGGGGCTTTTGATCGGCACCGTGGTCTTTTCCATCGCCTCGGGACTTTCCGAGGTCATGCTCTCGCCTACCATCGCGGCACTCCCCTCGGATAATCCGCAGCGCGATATGAGCATGCTGCACTCGCTTTACGCATTCGGCATTTTGTTTGTCATTGTGGTCTGCACTTTGTTCTTTGCCATCTTTGACCAGAAAAACTGGATGTATCTGACGCTGTTTTTCGCAGCACTTCCCATTCTTGCCTCGGTGATGTTTTTCCTTTCCCCCATGCCCGATTTGCAAAAGGGTGCCCGGCAGGAAAAAGCTAAGAAATCGAGCAAACGTACGCTTGGCTTGGCGCTTTGCGTGGCTTGCATCTTTTTCGGCAGCTGTGCCGAGAACACCATGTCCAACTGGATCTCGGGATATATGGAAAATGCCCTGCAGATCCCCAAAGCCGTGGGTGACCTTGTGGGCATGGCGGCATTTGCCGTGCTGCTTGGCTTGACGCGTATCACTTATGCCAAGTTTGGCAAAAACATTTTCCGCATGCTGACTGTTGGTATGATCGGTGCAGCTGCGTGCTATCTGGTCGTGTTTCTTTCGCCGCATGCCGTTCCTGCGCTGATTGCCTGCGTGCTGACCGGCATTTTTACCTCTATGCTGTGGCCCGGTGCCCTGATTATGATGGAGGAAAACATTGCAGGCGTGGGTGTTGCCGCCTATGCGCTTATGGCATCGGGCGGTGACCTTGGCGCTTCGGTTGCTCCGCAGCTGATGGGAATTGTGACCGACGCGGTCAGCGCGAGCGCGCTTGGCTCGCACCTTGCAGAGCAGCTGGGGCTGACTGCCGAGCAGGTAGGTCTCAAGGCAGGCATGCTGGTCTGCTCCCTGTTCCCCATTCTCGGCATTGTGGTGCTGCTTTGCACCATCCGCTTTTTCAAAAAGTGCAAAAAAGCGGGCGTGACATTATGAACTTTTTGTAAAACCTTTGAGTATATCCGAACTTTTTATTCCAAAATTGCGACTTATATAGTATAGCAATCAATACTACAAATATAGTATAGCAATCAATACTACAAAGGAGCAAATCCATGAAAAAGCTGAATATTTGTCTTATCCTCTTGACCGCTCTACTGACGTGCAGTTTGGTTGGATGCTGTCTGCCTTCTTCCGATATGCCCTTTAACGGAGAGGTCGACTTTCACGAGCTGCACGTTACCATTCCCGAATCCTACATCCGTGATTCCACGCAAAGTCACAAAGATCTTTGGACGTTCGAGCAGAACGGGTATGACAAGGTCATCATTCTCTCCCGACAGGATCTTTCGGGCGATGCAAATACGTTGCTGGATGGATACGTAGAAGTGATGCTGGAGCGTCAGGCGACCTCGCAAAGAACCACCTTTTGCCATCAGGATGCCGTGCACTCAACCTAGCCGAACGGGAGCCGAACCAAGTTGGTTTTGACGTGCAGATTTCTCCGATTCCTGCATCTTTCCCCTTGGACATATTGCCTATATGCCCTGCGGGAAAAGCTTTTGGACTCGAATAAATCTGCTGCGTCAAAACTGCTCGCACCCGCCGGCGAATGCATTTTTGATAGATTTTGGTGTGATTTTGCGAAGCAAGATATCAATCTTGTGAGTAAAAGCAC
>SVQP01000053.1 GCA_015065285.1 Oscillospiraceae bacterium
GTATGTTTGCTCGCCTAATTGCTGGAATACACGCCATTTTTGATCATATGGAACTTTATCTGCGTCATATGCTCCAAAAAAGTCCGTTATGATAGGATAGCATTCTGAATACATTTGGCAGCATAGGTGGCAAACTTGGTGCCGTTGCCCACGTTGAAGGTGTCCACCGCCTTGCAAAGCCCGATTGAGCCGATTGAGATCAGATCCTCCTGATTTTTGTTGGAGGAATAGTATTTTCTGACAATGTGCGACACAAGGCGCAGGTTATGTAAGATCAGCCTTTGCCTTGCATCCTCGGCAGCCTGCCCCTTGCCGCTTGCCATAAGCTCAAAAGCCTGCCGCTCCTCCTCGGCTGAAAGGGGAGGAGGGAATTGCTGCGGCGTCCCGATTCCCAAAATGACGTGGAAAAAATACGTAAACAGCGACATGACGTTGAACAAAGCGAAAGCCTCCCTTGCGGCATAATAGTATAATATATGACCGCAAGACTTAAAAAATGCTTCTCGGTTGAGTGATATTGCGGCTTTGCCGCAGTGATATTCTGCCAATGGCAGAGTGATATTCCGCTTGCAGCGGAGTGATATAATATTCGCCTCTCATAACTCGCGTGGCGAATAACACTCGGCGCAGCCGAATAACACTGCGTAAGCAATACCACTCGCCAAAGGCGAATACAACTGATAAAAACAGAACGGAAGGGCTCGCCTTCCGTTCTGTTTTTATTAATACATACCGCCCATGCCCTGGGGAGCAGCTGCTGCGGGGGCAACAGGCTCGGGCTTGTCGGAAACCACGCTCTCGGTGGTCAGAATGACAGATGCAATGGATGCAGCATTCTGCAGAGCACTTCTGGTTACCTTGGTGGGGTCAACGATGCCTGCGCTCATCATGTCAACGTATTCTTCGTTGTAAGCGTCAAAGCCGTAGCCGATCTTACCGGAGTTTACGATGTTGTTGACGATCACGCCACCGTCAAAGCCTGCGTTTGCAGCGATCTGACGTACGGGCTCCTCCAGCGCCTTGAGCACGATGCGAACACCGGTGCGCTCGTCGCCCTCGGTGGTCTGCAGCAGTGCCTCTACAGCGGGGATGACGTTGAGGTAAGCGGTACCGCCACCTGCAACAATGCCTTCCTCAACAGCAGCCTTGGTTGCGTTAAGTGCATCCTCAATGCGCAGCTTCTTTTCCTTCATCTCAGCCTCGGTAGCAGCACCGACCTTGATCACAGCCACACCGCCTGCCAGCTTTGCAAGTCTTTCCTGCAGCTTCTCGCGGTCAAATTCGCTTGTCGTGGTCTCGATGCCCTGACGGATCTGCGCCACTCTTGCCTTGATCTCTTCGGGGTTGCCGTTACCGTCCACGATCACGGTGTTCTCCTTAGTGATCTTAACCTGTCTTGCGTAGCCCAGCTGATACATCTGCGTATCCTTGAGCTCCAGACCCAGCTCGGAGGAGATTACCTCACCACCGGTCAGGATGGCAATGTCACGCAGCATTTCCTTGCGGCGATCGCCAAAGCCGGGAGCCTTGACTGCAACGCAGGTAAAGGTGCCGCGCAGCTTGTTGAGCACCAGCGTGGTCAGTGCCTCGCCCTCAACGTCCTCTGCAATGATGACCAGCTTGCGACCGGACTGCAGCATCTGCTCCAAAAGGGGCAGGATCTCCTGAATGTTGGAGATCTTCTTATCGGTGATCAGGATGGCTGCATCGTCAATCACAGCCTCCATCTTATCGGTGTCGGTTACCATGTAGGGGGAGAGGTAGCCGCGATCAAACTGCATACCCTCAACCACCTCGGAATAGGTCTCTGCGCTCTTGGATTCCTCAATGGTGATAACGCCGTCGGCAGTAACCTTTTCCATTGCATCGGCAATCAGCTCGCCAATGACCTCGTCGCCTGCGGAGATGGTACCTACGCGAGCGATGTCTTCCTTGCCGTTGACCTTCTTGGAGCTTGCGGAAAGTGCCTCAACCGCTGCGTCAACAGCTTTCTTGATGCCCTTGCGCAGAACCATGGGGTTTGCGCCTGCGGTTACGTTCTTCATGCCCTCGCGCACAAATGCCTGCGCCAGAAGCGTTGCGGTGGTAGTGCCGTCACCGGCAGCATCGTTGGTCTTGGTAGCAACCTCCTTGACAAGGGATGCGCCCATGTTTTCAGCTGCATCCTCCAGCTCGATCTCCTTGGCGATGGTCACACCGTCGTTGGTGATCAGGGGAGAGCCGTATTTCTTGTCAAGCACTACGTTTCTGCCCTTGGGGCCCAGCGTGATCTTGACCGTGTCAGCCAGCTTATCAACGCCGCGAACCAGGGCGTTTCTTGCTTCAATACCGTAAAGAATATCCTTTGCCATGTGTCTTATCTCCTTTTATCAATCTACAACAGCCAGCACGTCGTCCTCGGAAACGATGACGTATTCGGTGCCGTCCAGTTTAACGGAAGTGCCTGCATACTTGCTTGCAATGACCTTGTCACCGACCTTGACGGTCATAGCGGTAAATCCACCGTTATCGGAGGGCTTGCCGGGGCCAACTGCCAGGACCTCTGCGATCTGGGGCTTTTCCTGTGCGGATGCTGTGAGAATAATGCCTGTTTTGGTTTTTTCTTCCGCTTCGACAAACTTGATGACGACGCGGTTGGAAAGGGGCTTGAGAGTCATGTTGTGTTCCTCCTTATGAATGTGCGAAAAATCGCAGTCTGTAAATGACGTTGTTGAATTATCGGGAATTAGCACTCTTTTGATGCGAGTGCCAAACCACAGTACATATTGTACACCAAATTCAGGAAATATCAACCCCTTGCGCCCATAATTCACATATAATTAACAATTCGATTGAGGAGTAAGTGCCCCCGTCTGCTAAAAAATGCCCGACGCGACAAAAAAGCCGTACCGAGCGCATATATTGAAGAGACGAGGGGGGGAGAGCTGTGATAGAATGGATCAATGAATACGTGTTCGGGGTCGGTGTGCCGGTGGCACTGGTGGCGGTGGGATTGTTTTTCAGCCTGCGCGTAGGATTTTGTTGCCTTGCGCATCCTGTGCGCATGCTGCGTGGCATGCTGGCGCCCACCGCGGGCGGCACATCGCCCGTAAGGGCACTGACGCTGGCACTTGCGGGCACGCTTGGCGTGGGCAATCTGGTGGGTGTGGCATCCGCCATTTACTATGGCGGACCGGGCGCAGTGTTCTGGATGTGGGCAAGCGCCTTGGTTGCCATGTCGCTCAAGTATGCCGAGGTGGTGCTTGCGGTCGCACACAGACGTGCGGACGGGGCAGGCGGACACCGTGGCGGTGCTATGTATTATATTGTAGATTGTTTTTCGCGGCTGGGGCTTGGCGGTGTGGGACGCGCGCTGGCAGCGGTGTTTGCCGCCTTGTGCGTCATAGACGGCATCAGCATGGGCTGCGTGATCCAGACCAATGCCATTGGCGGAGTGTTTGAGGGCATCTGCGGCATTCCGGGTATCTGGACGGGGCTGGTGCTTTGCGTGCTGACTGCGATTTTGATGCTGGGAGGCTCTGCACGCATCATGCGTGCAACCGATATTCTGGTACCCGTGATGACGGGCGGATTTATGCTGCTTTCCATTGCAGTCCTGGTGCTGCGCGCCGATCAGATCCCGCGTGCGCTGCAAAGCATTTTTGCGTCTGCTTTTGATTTTCGTACCGTTCTTGGCGGTGTGGGCGGCTTTGCCATTGCAAGGGCATTGCGCTATGGCACCATGCGCGGTCTGGTTTCCAACGAGGCGGGCTGCGGCACAGCTCCCATTGCGCATGCCTGCGCCAATACCGATCACCCTGCCAAGCAGGGCTTTTGGGGCATTTTTGAGGTGTTCGCAGACACCATTGTGCTGTGCAGCATGACCGCGCTGGTCATTTTGGTCAGCTACGACAAGGTAGCTGTTTACGGGGATAATTCGATTATGATGACCGTGCGTGCGTATACCGAGGTATTGGGGCAGGGGGCAGGGTATTTTTTGTGCGCTGCCGTGCTGTTTTTCGGATTTGCTACCGTGGTGTGCTGGGGGCATTACGCGCTGGAGGCGCTCTCTTATCTGACCAAAAACAAAGGCGTGCGGCTTGGCTTTATCATCTTGTTTTCCATAGGGGCTGCGGTGGGCACGCTTGTCGCACCCACCGTGCTTTGGGGCATTGCCGATCTTGCCATTGGTGCCATGACCCTGCTCAACCTTGGCGTGCTTGTACTGCTGCAAGGCGAGGTGCGGAAATGGACACTGGATTATTTCAAAAGATCGTGATCAGTTATACATGCCATTGGCATTCATATAGCTGTACAGCACCTCACCGTGCTGCTGCTCCTCGGCTTGAATGTGGTTGAGCATTTTTCTTGCCTCGGGGTAAGAAAATTCAAATACGCAGGTGTTGTAAAGGGCAGAGGCGTGCTTTTCGGTAGCAAGCAGATCCTTGCACAAAAAGGCATCGTCCTGCTTATCCTGCGCGTTTTCGTAGGATACGGCACAGCAGTTGGATTTGTCGGGCGCGGGGATCTGCGCAGGCACGGGATCCACCTTACCGCTGCTCATGTCGTTGAGCGTTTTGAGATGCGTCTGCTCGGTGGTGGCAATGCCTGAAAGCAGGCTTTTGAGCTTGGGCGCCTTTGCCTCTGCAGCATATTTCTGATACTTGGCTACGCACAGCTGCTCCTCTCCCATCAGATCCTTGAGCAGGCTTGATTCCTTGGGTGTCAGTGTCATATTTTTCCTCCATATATAAATTTGGGTATGGAGAGTGTTGACAAAAAAGGGGAGGGATATTCAACGAGAATATTCCTCCCCTACGTTTGTATGATTTCGTTTACCGATTTTTAGCCAATTGAATTAAAACATCGCCTTTCCAAGCACCTTGGCGCTCTTGACCAGAGGGCGGAAGAAGATCCACTCACCGCTGCCGGGGCAAAGGCGGTAGCGCCCGAGCGTACACAGAATATACCATGCGGCAGTGGTACCGGTATCCTCGTCACCCGGGAAGCCCTTTTCGGTGGGATTGAACGCTTCTCGGGTCAGCTTTTCTACCCAATACTCGGTTTTTTCAACCTCTCCGAGCGCGGCGTACAAAAAGGGAAGGTGGAACGAGGGCTGATTGGAAATTGCCATCTGTCCAAAGTCCACAAGTGCCATTTCGGTCATTTCGTGGATCTCAAATCCGTAGCCCATCACGCGATAGCGCGGCGGCGCGTCAAACAGCTCGTCAAGCTTTGCAAGCAAGGCGTCCTTGCCCCCGTAAAGCTCGGCAAGCCCTTGTACGTCATGCGGTACGGCAAAGGAATTCTGCCAAGCAGAGCCCTCGGTGTACTCACCGCCCCACGTGCAGGGGTCAAAGTCATCCGCCATGCAGCCATGCACGTCCTTGCCGCGCATAAAGCCGCTTGACGGGTCAAACAAATTCTGATAATACTTGGCGCGCGCGTCGTATTCACGGACGATCTCATGCTTGCCAAGTCGCTCTGCCACGCGTGCAATACACCAGTCACCGTATGCAAAATCCTGCGTCAGGTTAACCGATTCACGGTGCTGCTCGCGCGGTACGTAGCCGTATTTTACAAAAGAAAGCGCACCGTTGCGCCCGTATCTGGGGTCGCTTGCCTCGTGGTTGGCATGGTACAGCATACCTTGCAGCGCTGCCACCAAAACCTCTCGCTGTCCAATTCCTTCAACAGCCGCCTCGGCAATCACAGCATCGATCAGGGTGCTGGGCATGCAGCCCACCTCGCCCATAGCGGTGCAGCGCGGCAGCCAGCTGCCATCGGTATAGTCGGTCACCAAGCCTGCCAGAATCTCGGCATATTCCTCTCTTGCGATCATGGAAAGCAAAGGAAACTCGGTGCGATAGGTATCCCAGAAGCAGTTGTTGGTATATCGAACGCCCTCTCTGACGCTGCCGTCGTGCGGTACGTAATGCATGCTTTTGCCATCAGGGGCGATCTCATAAGCCTTTTGAGGGAAGAGGAATACACGATACAGGCAGGAATAAAAGGTGCGCAGCTGATCTGCGTCGTCGGTCTCGATTTCAATGCTTGAGAGCTTTTGCTCCCAGTTTTGCTGTGCGGCGTCCATCAGTGCCTCAAACGAGGCGTCCGAGCATTCTCTGTCAATGGCTGCGTCCGCCATTTGCTCGCTGATATAGGAAAGACCGATGCGCGCACGGCATACCTTGCCCGAAAGCGCTACGTGTATGCAGGCTGTGCTGCCTTCTCCCACGGTATACGTGCGTGCAGCGTCTGCGCAACCGTCCAAAAAGCGCACGGCAATATAGGCATGGAAATTCTTAGCGTCGCCCTGACTGATCCCGTCGGTGCTGCCGTACAGCGTGCAGGTCTTTGGGTCAAAGCGGTAGGAGTAATTGCCGCTGACCGGCAAAAAGGAAAGATAGGCGGGACGGTCGTCGCCCCACGTCAGGCGCAATGCCGCGCATCTCTCTGTGGGGGTCATTTCAAGCGTGCAATCCGAGCGCAGAAAATGCGTGCGCAAATAGTGTGGTGCTTCGGTGCAGTCTTTTCTTCGGATGCCCGACCACGCGCCCTCGCCCGTGTTTGCCACGCAATCGTTTTGCGGCATGAGCAAGAACGCACCGAAATCTCCGATCCAAGGGCTGAATTGGTGCGTCAGGCGCACGCCCTCGGCAAATTCGTGCCCGGGATGATAAAACCAAGCGCGCTTGACCTCGGTTTGCAGGCAAAACGATGCCATGCCAAAGGGCAGCTGCGTCAGGGGCAGGGTATTGCCATACGATCTGCGGGGGTGTGATGCCGTACCCATTTTGGTATTGACAAGGGGAAGATAGTTCATGGAGAGTCTCCTTGCAGGTGATTATTGAATCAGCTCTTTGATCTTCTCCCAGTAGGGAGTGTGCTCGTAGTAAGGGGAAAGCGATTTTTCGCTGATGCCTTTTTTGATCAGGAATTTCTTTCCGTCCATCTCGGCTTGCTGCCGCAGGTGTGAGGCAAAGCCGTATTCGTTTTCGTATTTTTCAATAAACGCATCGTTGAGAAACACGTCGGTGCCGATCAGGGAAAAGGATTTATCCTTGGTGACGTGCATGATAAGCTCCAGCCCACGCTGCTCGGTAAACTCCAGCTCATAGTACACCACGTCGTCAATCTCCACCGAGTCTGTTTTGATGAATACGTAGGTGTTCACGCTCTGCTCAGTGAATACGGTACAAACGCAAGGGGCTGTGACAATGCTGCAAAGCAGCAGCACCGCACACACAATGCCGATGACGTTCTGTGCGGAGGTTTTTTTCTTTCCGGTCGGGTCAAGCTTTTCGTCTTCAATATATTCCTTTGCACCCGGCTGGTACAGCAAGAACAGCACCTCCAGGAGCACAAAGTCGATCATCAGGCAGTACAAGAACAGGGGCATGGTCATCATCGCAGGCTGATCTTTCGCATGCAGCGAAAGCACGAGCGGTGCGATGGTGGAGGTGAGCACAAGAATGCAAAGCAGCAGTATGACTACCACCAGCGTGCCGACCAGAATATAGCCCACACCGTTTCTCTTGGCAAAGCCGACTTTTCTTCTTTTCTTCATCATAATACACGCATGGTCGAGAGCACGTCAAGCTTCTCGCAGATCTCGTCGGCTTCGCGCTCACTCATGGGAGCTGCGGTGATAACAGAAACGTAACCATCTCCGGTCAGCAGGTGTAAAGCATCGGTGCCAAAGACCGCACTGACCTCGGACAGAGAATTGCTCACTCTGAAATAGCGCACGCACGCGTAAGAGGAAAAATCAGCCAGATCCTCGGGCACAGCGTCCACAAAATGCGGCTTCTTGACAGCACCGCCCTTGCCGGATACGATGTCGATGATATCTGCAACGACGGCACTTGCGGTGGGCAGCTTACCTGCACCGGGACCGTAGAACATGACGTCGCCTACCATATTGCCGTTGACCAGCACACCGTTGAATACGTCCGAAACGCCCGAAAGGGGATTGCTCAGGGGCACCATGCGAGGGCTGACAAGGGCTGTGATCTTGCCGTCCTTGACGTCTGCATGGCCGATCAGCTTAATGGCATAGCCCAGCTTGGCAGCGTCCTCTACGTCCTTACCCGAAATGCCGGTAATGCCCGTGGTGGGGATGGAGGCAGGACAGACCAGCTTGCCAAAGCAAAGTCCGCACAAAATGGCAACCTTGCGCGCAGCGTCCAATCCTTGCACGTCAGCTGCGGGATTTGCCTCGGCATAGCCCAGCTTTTGCGCCTGAGCAAGCGCGTCGTCAAAGCTTGTGCCGTGCTCCTTCATGCTGCTCAGAATATAGTTGGTAGTACCGTTGAGAATGCCGTTGACCGAGCGGATGCGGTTGGATGCCAGATCCACGTAGATCGAGCGCAGCACGGGAATGCCGCCGCCCACGCTTGCTTCAAACAGATATGACACACCGTTTTGCTCTGCAAGCTGCAAAAGCTCGGTGCCGAAATTGGACACCACCTCTTTATTGGACGTGACCACGCTCTTGCCTGCGCAAAGGCATGCCTTGGTAAACTCATAGGCAGGGTGAGAGCCGCCCATCATCTCGGCAACAAGCGAGACTTCGGGATCGTTGAGGATTACTTGAAAATCATGGACAACGCGGTCTGCAAAGGGGCTGTCGGGGAAATCGCGCAAATCAAGAATATACTTGATCTCGATCTCGCTGCCGCAGCTCTCGCATATCAGATCCTTGTTTTGTGTCAGGACCTCGGCACAGCCGCTGCCTACCACGCCAAATCCTAAAATAGCCATTGAAATCATGGGGAAAATACCTCCGGTATCGGGTGATAATAATACTTCAATCTATATCATACCACAAATTTTTGACAATTGCAAGAAAGGGAGTTGATAATTTACAAATTATATGGTATAATCTGTGCGAAGGGAGGGATGAGCATGGCTTCACCTATCGGAGATATGAAAAACGTCAAGATCTTTGTGCTTTATCTGATGGAGAATATCGGTTATCCCATGAGCTTTGTAACCATTAACGACGTCACGCTGCAGAATGATTACGTCATGTACCTGGATTTTGCAGAGGCGTTTTACGATATGCTGGACAATGACCTGATTGCCTGCGTGGGGCAAAACGAGGCAGGGGACGACTTGTACGCAGTAACCTACAAGGGCAGATGTGTGGCAGAGGAGCTCAAGAGCGACCTTTTGCCCAGCATCCTGGACCAGAGCCTGCGGTGTGCTTTGCGCTACCTGGATTTTCAGAAGCGCGGCGTACGGATCTCAACCAACATTGTAGCGCGCCCGGACAAGATGTACGACCTGGAGTGCAAGATGTTTGAAAAGGAAGAGGTTATCATGGCAGTGACCCTGACCGTGGACAGCAGACTGCGCGCACAGCGCATGGCGGATAACTTCCGTGAAAACCCCGAAAATATTTACAAAGGTGTGACCGCGCTGGTTGCCGGAAACGTAAATTACCTTTTTTCATAAGGGTTTTGGCGCTTTAGTTAACGTGAATAAATTGTGAATAATGACAAAGTTTTGAAGGAAAAATATCAAATGTCACAAAAAAGCCCTCGCGAGCATTGCACTATGCTCAAACGGGGGCTTTTACTGTTGTTTAATATGCACAAAAAACCTTGCCGGATTTTTATTTGATGTGATAAATCGACAAAAATATCTCTTGACAAAGGGCACTTTTATGATATAATGGTATAAATGGTACTATATCTATTGGCGGTGAAAACATGAGCAACTCGAACCCTAAACTACAGCACGAGGCAGATCTTGGCGATCTGCTTGAAGCAGCGCGTTCGGGGGATCAGGCGGCTTATGCAACTCTATTAGATAAGTATGCTCCCATGCTGCAGGCTATGGTTGGTAAGTATGCCATGCCCGGTATGAGCGAGGCGGATCTGGAGGATCTGCGGCAGGAGGCGAGCGTTGTGTTTTGCAGCGCAGTGCAGACCTATGATCCTTCGCACGAGGGCGTGGAATTTGGGTTGTATGCCAAAATCTGCGTCGGTCACGGGCTTGCATCCGCTCTGCGCGTCTTCCGCAGGCAGCGTCGCCAAGGGCTGCTTTCCTTGGAAGGGGAAAAGCTGATCGAGCAAAATCCCGAGCTGCTCGGCTGGGAGGCATCGGTCACCGAGGCATTGATCGACAAGGAGCGCATGGAGGCTTTGCAGCTGATCATTCAGCGCAACCTCTCACCGTACGAAAGCCGCGTCTGGTGGCTGTACGTTTCGGGAGCTGCTACTGCGCAGATCGCGCAGGTGCTGGGAAAGGATGAAAAATCCATTTCCAATGCCATCTACCGCATCAGAAAGAAGCTGCGGCAGGTGATAGGACAAGGGGACAACCCGTAAGGGTCTACCATAAATTACCACACAAGTGAGGGAAAAACAAATGTACGAAGATGAAGTAAAAGTCGTTGGCGAAGAAGAATTTGTTGACGAGACACTGGTTTGCAAGGAGTGCGGCAACGAGTTCGTATTCACTGCAGGCGAGCAGCAGTTCTACAAGGAAAAAGGCTTCCTGAATAAGCCCAAGAGCTGCAAGGCATGCCGTGATGCCAAGAAGAACGCAGGCAAGCCCGAGCGTCAGTATTTCATCGCAACTTGCGCAGAGTGCGGTGGCGAAGCTAAGCTCAACTTCCAGCCTTCTAACGACAGACCTGTTTACTGCAGCGCATGCTTCGAGGCAAGAAGAGCTAAGTAATTACTTATTTCTTTGCGCGTATCATTTATTAAACAGGAAACGTAGAGTCTTCGTTTATATCTGATATCATTGCTGACCGGTCAAGGGAACGGGGATTGTGTAATTTTGCACAATCCCCGTTCCCTTATTTTTTTGGCAAAAAGAACCCCCGACGCACCGCGTCGGGGGTTTTTATCGAAAGGGAATTATTCGTCAACTTTCTTGATGTCAGCACCGAGAGAAGCCAGCTTGCCAACGATGTTGTCGTAGCCGCGCTCGATCAGAGAGATCTTGGAGATCTGCGAGGTGCCGTGTGCGCGAAGGGCAAGAATGATCATAGCCGCACCTGCACGCAGGTCAGTCGATACGACGGGCGCGCCCGAAAGCTTCTGAGAGCCGGTGAAGGAGGCGGTTCTGTCTGCCACGGAAATGATGGTGCCCATCTTTTGGAACTCGTTGATATATCTGAAGCGGTTATCCCACACCAGCTCGCTCATGCGGCTGACACCGTCAGCTACGCACATCAAAGCACTGATCTGCGGGTGCATGTCGGTCGGGAAACCGGGGTAGGGCTGAGTGACTACGTCGGTTGCGATCAGCTTGCCGTCCCCATGTACCGTGATGGTATCCGCACCGATATCCAGCTTGACGCCCATTCTCTGCAGAACAGAGCAGACCGATTCCATGTGCTTGGGAATGACGTTGTGCACGCGCACGCAGCCACCGGTAATGGCAGCAGCAGCCATGTAGGTACCCGCCTCGATCATGTCGGGAATGATGGTGTGATGGCAGCCCTTGAGCGACTTGACACCGCGCACCTTAATGCTGGAGGTGCCCGCGCCGGTAATGTCCGCGCCGCACGCGTTCAAGAAGTTTGCCATGTCCACGATATGGGGCTCCTGTGCTGCGCCCTCGATGGTGGTCACACCCTCGGCAAACACGGAAGCAAGAATACAGTTGACGGTTGCGCCAACCGAAGGAATACGGAAATAGATAGAGTTACCGTGCAGCCCCATAGGGGAGACTGCGTTGATATAGCCGCTCTCGACAGTGATCCGTGCGCCCAGTGCCTCAAAGCCCATCAGGTGCAGATCCAGAGGACGAACACCGAAATCGCAGCCACCGGGATAGCCTACGTGCGCAGTGCCGAATCTGCCGATCTCGGCACCGATGATATAAGCCGAGCCTCTGATCTTGCAGACAAGATCGAAAGGGGAGCAGCCGGGCTTGACGTTTGCGGTGTTGATGCTGATACGACACTTATCCAGATACTCCACCTTGGCACCCATGCCGGCAATGATGTCCAACAGCATCGCGATATCGCTGACTGCGGGCACGTTGTCGATGATACAGGTATCCCCACAAAGCAGGGTTGCAGCTATGATGGGAAGGGCAGCATTTTTCATGCCGTCAATGTAAACGTCGCCGTTGAGGGGGAGTCCGCCGTTGATGATGATTTTTTCCATAGTAATCTCCAGAATAGCGTGGATTAGGGTGGGTGTGTCGTATGTGATTGCCGGCGCGAAAATTGGTAATTTCGGTCACAATCTGTCACTTGTGTGAGCGTGCATTTATTATAGCATATATTATATTTAAAGTAAACATATTATGCTTAATATTCACAGAATATTTACAAATGAATTCCAATCAAAAATCGCATATAGTCGAATCATGTCGTATTAAACAACAAGAACAACTGTTCTAAATGCACTCACGCATTATCGCACTAAGAAAGAAATATAACGAAAAACGAATGATTATGACGAAAATTAGAATAAATAGCAAATATATCGTTCATAATATTTGTCGTACTACGACAAATTACGACGCACCACGACACAACACCCTTGCAAAAGGGCGCAAAAAAAGCCCCCGAAACAGGGGCAATTTTGCATGCCGACGAGGTATGTCGGCAGGTGCAAAAAAATGCCCTCAAGGCTACTATATGCAGCCTTGAGGGCAAGTGTTCTTTATGGCTCGGATAGCCGAACGGGAGCCGAACCGAATTGCCCGACGACAATGCATTTTCGCATCTTTCGGCGTGCTTTTACTCACAAGATTGATATCTTGCTTCGCAAAATCACACCAAAATCTATCAAAAATGCATTCGCCGGCGGGGGCGA
>SVQP01000054.1 GCA_015065285.1 Oscillospiraceae bacterium
TGAAAGCCACAGCACAGACACTTGTAGGGGCGATCAGTGATCGCCCGCTTTTGCGGCAACTATTCATAAAAAAGCAATTAAGGACTGCATCAAAACGATACAGCCCTTGATTTTTGCGAAATTCTCCGCTAATTTGTCAGCCCCATAGCAAGGCGTTTTTGTGATTCAGAATTGCTGCTCATCCTCGCTTACCGTCACCAAAAGGCTGGGCAGCTCGAAGATGGAGCGGATGGCGTGTACCTTGATGCCGGGGCACTCAAACGGGCGCTTTTCCACGTTGCGGTAGGGGATGACTGCGGTGGTAAAGCCCAGTCTTGCGGCTTCCTTGACGCGGTTTTCCACGTGCGAAACCGCTCTGACCTCACCCGAAAGCCCGATCTCGCCCACAGCGATCATGCCCTCGGGCACCACGCGGTCAAGCAGGGAGGAGATCAGCGCCAGTGCTACCGAGAGGTCTGCGGCAGTCTCGTCCAGTCGCAAGCCGCCTACGACGTTGGTGTATACGTCATTCTGGTAGAACTTGAGCCCCATGCGCTTTTCCAGCACGTCGATGATCAGACAGAGCCTGTTGTAGTCAATGCCGTTTGCCACGCGGCGCGGAGAGGGGAAATAGGTCTGAGAGACCAATGCCTGCACCTCCGCGATCAGGGGACGCGAGCCCTGCATGGTGCACACGGCTGCGCTGCCCGAAACGCCCTTGGGTCTGCCCGAAAGCAGCATTTCCGAGGGGTTGGCAACCTCTTCAAGACCCTTATCGGTCATTTCAAACACACCGATCTCGTTTGTCGAGCCGTAGCGGTTTTTGGTTGCGCGGATAATGCGGTAGGATTGCTGCTTCTCACCCTCAAAGCAAAGCACGGCATCCACCATGTGCTCAAGGATCTTGGGACCGGCAATACTGCCTTCCTTATTGACGTGCCCGACTAAGAATACCGAAACGCCCTCGCCCTTGGCTTTGCCGATAAACGCCATGGCATTCTCACGCACCTGCGCAATGCTGCCGGGCGCGGAGTTGATCTTTTCCGACCACACGGTCTGAATCGAGTCCACGATCAGGATCTCGGGCGAGAGCTTTTCGGTCTCACGCAGGATGCTGTCGATGTTGGTCTCGGTCAGCACGTAAAGATTGTCGCAATTCACGCCCAGGCGATCTGCACGCAGCTTAAGCTGTCCGCCCGATTCCTCACCGGATACGTACAGTACCTTGCGGTTTTGACCAAGCGCCTGTGAGATCTGCAAAAGCAGGGTGGATTTACCAATGCCCGGCTCGCCCGAAAGCAACACTACCTCACCAAGCACAAGTCCACCGCCCAGCACGCGGTCAAGCTCGTCAAGCCCCGTGTTGTAGCGGATGTGAGAGGGAAGGTCAAGCTGGTCAAAGCGCATGGCGTGATGCTCACCGGTCATGCTCAGGGCGGAGTTGCGCTTGGCAGCTGTTGCCTCGGAGCCCGAGGTGTCGATCACATCCTCAATAAACGTGTTCCATGCACCGCAAGAGGGGCATTTGCCCATCCACTTGGGGGAGCGATAGGAGCATTCTTCACATATGTAAACGGTTTTTAAGCCTTTCATTGTTTCAAGCCTTTCATTTGATATCTATATTATATCACGGTTCTTGCTTTGTTGCAATAGAAAAATACGCAATTTCGGGGCAAACGGTCATGCTGCGCGCACCGCCAAGGCTATCGGGATCGCAGAAGGATGCCAGCGTGCGCGAGCCGAATACCACGTCCACGTCCTGCGCCCCTTCAAGTCCAAAGGTCAGGCGCGGAGAGGGACCTCGTTCCATACACACAATGGCATCGGATGCGCGAATCGCCGCATCGGCATGCTCTGCAAGCGCGCTGTGCTCGGCTGCTGCACTCATGGCAGTGAGGCAAGCATCTCCTTTTTGCAGCGTTACAACCAAAATGGGCTGCGCGCTTCTGGCAAGATCCTCGCGGTATACCGTGATCTGACTGTCAGCGTTCCATGCAAGCGGCTTGCCGTATTCATAAAACGCCACGTCAACACCGTGCATCAGTGCAATCTCGCAAAGAAATTTCTGAATGCGCGCATCTTCCGGATCGGTCGTGTGCGGCATATAGATCAGATCGGTTTTGTAGCCCGAAAGTAGCACGTGCAGAGCGGCACCCTGGGGCACGTGATAATCTGTCAGCAAAAGTGCACCGATCTCGGTCGCACCCATCTCGCCGGCGGCATGCATAGCGTAATACGCAGAGGTGCTTGACCCTGACGAAAGATCGCACACGTACGCCCGATAGCCCTCTGTGCTGACTACCGTTTCGGAAAGGGAGGACGCGTGCGTGTAGGCAGCCTGCAAGGTATTGGGCGAGCCCGCGGTATGGATGGGGAAAAAGATACAAAGCGAGAGCACAAGTGCTGCGGGCGGCAGCGCAAGCAAGAGCTTCTTTCGCACCGGCAGCACCAGAAGCACCAACATGCCGCAGCAAAAGAGAACGGATAGCACGCGCGCTGCCGTGTGTGTAAGCGGCAGGAGAACCCCGTCGATTTGTGAAGCGCCCTGCACGTAAGGCAGTATCATCGCATACAAAAGCCTGATCAGCGTGCCGAAAATATTGGCAAGCGGCAAAATGGGGGAGCAGAGCAGTGCCAGCGCACCCAGCACCAGCAAAGCAGAGACGATGGGAGAGAGCAAAAGCGTGGTGACGGGCGAGAGCCATGAGATGCTGCCGATCAGATAACAAGAGGGCACCATGATGGCAAAGCAGGCGATCACACCGATCAGCAAGGTTTCCAGTACGGCTGCCAGAATGCCTGAGGCGATTCGCTTGAATTTCAAGTGCGGCGGCTTGCAAAGGGATTGCGCGCGCTCACTCAGAAAGCTGTGCAGCGGCGGCACCAGTACCACAATGCCAAAGGTGGCAAGGAAGGAGAGGACAAAGCCGGTATCACATACGGAGAAGGGATCGGCAAGCAAAATGCCCACACCTACCACACCAAGTGTGGTCAGCGTGTCGTTATCCGATGCCAGCAGATAAGAGAGCTGCAGGATGCAGACCATGACCACCGCGCGCGTAGCAGAGACCGAAAAACCGGTCAGCACGAGATACGAAACCGATGCCAGTGCCAAAAATACGGCACGCGCCTTGCGGTGCACGCGCAACCGGGACAGCAACCAGCCAAGCGCACCGATCAGAATCGAGACGTGCATGCCCGAAAGTGCCAGCATGTGCGAAGCACCCACACGCTCAAAGTCACGTGACAGCGTGCCTTGCAGATAGCCCTTGTTGCCAAGCAGCAGGGCACAGACCAAGCCACCGCTTTGCTCACCGCACACACTGATGACCCTTTGGCAAAGGGAGTCGTTCAACTTGGAAAGCACGGTTTGCAGCGTTGCATGATCCTTGGTCACATCCAGAATCATGCTCTCATTCTCGCAGGTAAACTGCATGCGCATGCCGTCGGCAAGCTTCTGGTAGGGGTTTTTATAAAGGGAGCTGCCCTGTGTCAGCAAAGAGGGCTCAAGTTGCGCTTCAAATCTGTCACCCACCTGCAGATAAGCGGCAAACTCACAAAGCAGCTGTGCGTCCATGTGCTGTGCCTGCCCATCAATCTCGTGCACTCTGATCTGATAGATCGTAATGGATTCAAAGGACAAGCGTGAGGTCACGGTAGCCTGAACCGTACAGCTTTCCTTCTCGGCGATCTTTTGGTATTTCTGCATGCCAAGGTCAAACGCAGCATATGATATTCCAAAAGCAAGAGCCAAGCACAAAAGGGCAACGATTGCGCAAATCAAAATTTTTCGTGGCAGTTTGCGCATAAACAATAGTAACAGGCAAACCACGCCTGCCACGGCAGAAACGCAAAAAAGCACAACCTTTAAGGAAGGTGGTGCAAAAGGCGCACTAAAAGCGCATATAATATAGAGCAAACAGGCGGAAAACAGCGGTCGATTTTTCAAAATAGCCATAATTTTCTCGCTTTTTATGTAAAATTCATCTTAATTTTACCCCAAATGAGTGATAAAGTCAATGCAAAACACTGAATTTCAAAATTCAACTTGACAAATATACCCAAATCGTTTATAATGGTATGCGTGTAACATGCAGAAGCCTGCATTGCGAATTATGCAAATTTTATTCGGAGGAATATATTTATGTTTGAGAAACTGAAGAATCTGTTCGTTGAAGAGCTGCAGATCGACGCTGCTGACATTACCATGGATGCAGAGCTGATCAAGGATCTGGGCATCAACTCCATCGAGCTTGCTGACCTGGTCATGCTTTGCGAAGAGAAGTTTGACATCGAAATTGATGACGAAGACATTCATAAGTTCGTGACTGTTGGTGACGTTGTTAACTACCTCGAGAGCCGCTGATCAAACACAAAATAAAAGGAACGCACCGAGCGCGGTGCGTTCCTTTTTTGCATGAAAAAAGGGAAGATTGCATACACATTAACCAAGACAAGTTGTCTTGGGAGGTGCTTTATGAAGGCTTACGGCTTGCGCGCAGCCACGGTATTTTTGATTTCCACGCTGGTCATCGGTGCTATGATCGTGGGGTTCTTTTTTCTTTCGGGCGGAGAGCTTTCTCACGACGTGGATGCTACGCCCCTGCCTGAGCAGCCTGTGCGTGTGGTGATCATTGATGCGGGGCACGGCGGTGAGGACGGCGGTGCTGTGGGTGTGACCGGGCTTTTGGAAAAGGATCTGAATCTGGATATTGCAAAAAAGCTGGAGTCATTGCTTACGGAAAACGGTTACAGTGTGATTATGACGCGCACCGAGGACGTGCTGCTGTATGATCGCAGCGCCGATTACAAGGGGCGAAAAAAGGCGTTGGATCTTGCCGCGCGGCAGGCAATTGGGGATCAGTATCCCAATGCCATATTCGTCAGCATTCACGCCAATGCCTTTTCCGAGCAGATCTACCACGGGTTGCAGATCTGGTACAGCCCCAATCATGCGTCAAGCGCTCGCTTGGCACAAGAGATCAGAGGAGCGGTGGTGGGCTCACTGCAACCCGAAAATCACAGGCAAAGCAAGGCTGCGGGCAGCAATATTTATCTGCTGTATCATCTGAAAAGTCCTGCCGTGCTGGTGGAATGCGGCTTTCTTTCCAATCCTGCCGAGTGTAGGGCATTGGAGGATGAGACGTACCGTCGGGAGCTGGCGCTTGCACTTTATCGTGGCATTGCCGCATATTATGAGAGTGATGCGGTAACAAAGGAGGAGAAGACGTGAAGCGGATTTGTTTGGCAGGGGGAGACGTGCGCATGGATGAAGCGTCGCTTGCCCTGCAAAATATGGGATATGAGACGCTAAGAGCTAAGGAAGCGCTGCCAAGAGATTTGGACGCATTGGTACTGCCCGTGCGTTACAGTACTGACAGGGAGTATATTGCAGGCACGAGGATCGCGCTCTCTGAAATTGGCAGCGCCCTCGCTCCCGGCGGCAGGGTGATCGGTGGTATGCTGCCGGCGGATTGGATCGGCTGCTATGATTACATGAAGGATGAGGCGTTTTTGTATGAAAACGCGCGCATCACGGCAGAGGGCGCGATCATGCTGCTTGGAAACGCCACGCGCGGCACGCTGTACGGCTCGGACGTGGGCGTGATCGGCATGGGCAGGATTGCCGAGCACCTTTGCAGCATGCTTGGCGGCATCGGTGCACGCGTAACGGTATATGCAAGACGCCCCGAGGCACTGGCACGTGCTCGCGCACTGGGAGCGTGTGCGGTGCGCTTTACGCATGCGCTGCCCGATTGCGTATCGGCACACGGGATGCTGTGCAATACCGTGCCGCACGTGCTGATGGATGCCTCGCTGCTTGATTTTGTGTCGCGTGACACGGTGCTCTTGGAGCTTGCCTCTGCACCCGGCGGCTTTGATATGGAGGTAGTGCGGGCAAAAGGACTGTGCTTTGTTGACGGGCAGGGGATCCCGGGCAAATATGCACCGCGCGCAGCAGGGAGGTTGATTGCACAATACGTTGCAAGCATAGCAAGGGGGGATAGATGATATGAATGAACTCAGACAAACCATCGGCTTTGCCCTGTGCGGCTCGTATTGCACGCACCAAGCGGCACTGGAGCAGCTGGACGCACTGTTGCAGCGCGGTTATGACGTAGTTCCCATTGTCAGCGAGCGCGTATGGGAGACCGATACCCGCTTTGGCACGGCACAAGCCCTGCGGCAGAGCATCAGTGCTAAGTGCGGCAAGGAGATCATACACACCATCAAGGAGGCAGAGCCACTGGGGCCTGCCAAGCCGCTCTCAGCGCTTGTGATCTGCCCGTGCACGGGCAACACGCTTGCCAAGCTCGCCTCGGGCGTGACTGATTCGGCGGTTTGCATGGCAGCCAAGGCGCATCTGCGCGGAGACCGACCGCTTTTGCTGGCACTGGCATCCAACGATGCCATGTCTGCAAATCTGCAGAATATTGCCACGCTGCTCAACCGAAAAAACGTGTATTTTGTGCCTGTGCGGCAGGATGACCCTGCCAGCAAGCCGCATTCCTTGGTGGCACAATTCTCGCTCGTACCCCAGGCGTTGGAGCAGGCTTTGGCAGGGAAACAGATGAGAAAATTATTTTTGTAGTCACATTCTGTCGAACGGTTGTTATGGGAATATTTACAAATTGGTCTTGCTTTGGGCACAAAAATGCGCTATGATTAAATAAAGTTTATCATGGGAGGCGTGCGGTGTTCGGTTACGTGCAGATATTTCAGCCTGAGCTCAAGATCAGAGAATATGAATGCTATCGCGGTGCATACTGCGGTCTTTGCCGTCAGATGGGCAAATGCACAGGGCAGTGCTCACGCATGACGCTGCGCTATGACGCGGCAGCCATGGTGCTGCTTCGCATGGCAGCGCGCGGCACGCAACCGGTCTTTGAGCAAAAGCGGTGCTTTTTGCACCCCTTGACCAAAGCGCCCGTGCTTGCCCCGTGTGAAGAGACCGAGGCGGTCTCTTGTATGATGGCAGCTCTTGCATATCATAAATGTAAGGATGATATGGCAGATGAGAAGGGGGCGGCACGTCTTGGCGCCTATCTGCTTTACCCGTATTTTTCTTATCTGCGCCGCCGTGCGGCGCGTTGCATGCCGGAAATTGACCGGATTGCAGAGCGCGGCATGCAGAATTTCGCACAAGCAGAAAAGCAATCGGGCGGATCAGCGGATATTCCTGCCAACGCGTTCGGGGAGCTGATGGGCAACCTGCTTTCGTACAATACCGAGGGCGAGACGCACGCCATTTTGCACGAGCTTGGCAGTGCCATGGGCAGATGGGTCTTTTTGCTGGACGCGGCAGAGGACTATGAGGATGACGTGAAAAAGGGCAGATTCAACGCACTGCACGCGCTGTACGGGGATCGGGAGCTTGACGAGCAGCACAAAAAAACCTTGGATATGCTGCTTGGAGCAGAGATTGCCGATGCCGTGGCAGCAGCTGATCTGATTGACTGGGATGGGCGCGACGATCTGCGTGCCGTGGTCTATAATATTCTGTGCATGGGCATGCCCGCACAGGCGGGGAAGGTATTGTTTCCCCAAAAAGAATGTAAAAAACGTAAAGGAGAGCGCGGAGCATGAATGATCCGTATAAGGTTCTCGGCATCAGCCCTGATGCCGATGAGGACGAAATTAAAAAAGCATACCGCGCCCTTGCGCGAAAATATCACCCCGACAGATATGCGGGCAAGCCCGAGCTGCAGGCAAGTGCTGAGCAGAAGATGAAGGAGATCAATGCCGCATACGAGGAGGTTCAGGCGATTCGCAGCGGAAAGAAGCAGAGCGGTGGCTACGGTGCAGGTGGATTCCATGCACAGGGCAGCCCGACGGGCGAGGCGCTGTATACCGATATCCGCCATCTGATCAACAACGGTGCCATTGAGCGTGCGCACACGCTGCTGCAATCGGTGCCCGAGCAAAAGAGGGGAGCGGAATGGCACTTTTTGACCGGATGCGTGTACGTGCGCATTGGCAGGCGCGTAGATGCCAGCCGCGAATTTGATATTGCATGCGGCATGGATCCGCACAATGCGGAATACCGCGCAGCCCGCGAGCGTTTTACACAGAATGCCGGTGGCTTTGGTTCTACGCAGGTGCACACCAGTCATTGCAATTGCTGTAATATCTGCACGGCACTGGCATGCGCCAATCTTTGTTGCAGATGCTTTGGACGGGGGCTGTGATGAAAAAGAACCGTACCAATCATATGACCTCTATACAAAGAACCAAAAGACTGACGGTCAGCGCGTTGCTATGCGCCCTGAGCGTGGTGCTTTTATGCGCCGGCAGACTGTTTGACGGCAGCCTGGATCTGACCATGGCGGCACTTGCCTCACTGATCGTGGTGTGGGCAGCGGAGGAGATTGGCGGCAGCTATCCCTGGCTGATCTGGCTGGTAAGTTCATTGCTCGCCCTTTTGATCCTGCCCTTGAACACCGCTGCGTGGGAATACCTGATCTTTGCGGGCTTGTATCCCATGATCCGCGTGCTCATGGAAAAAATCCCCTTGGTATTGCGCATTATCCTCAAGCAGCTTTTGTTCAATGCCGTGATCGCGCTTGGCGTGCTGGTGCTCTGGCAGCTGCTTTTCCCCATGGCGCAAAGCTATCCTGCCGCACTTGGCATTTTCCTTGGCGGAGAGGGTGCACATTGGGCATATTCGCTGGCTGTGGGCATTACGGCAAACCTTGCCTTTGTGCTGTACGATTTTGTCATTGGCAGATTCATTGCCGCATATCGTGTCAATCTGCGCCAAAAGCTCAAATTCTTGCAAATGAAATAATCCGTGAGCCCTGCACAGTTTTTTGTGCAGGGCTGTTTCTGTCAGGAAATGAAATTTCAGCAAACTAAAGCAAATTTTTCTTGCATTGCGCGGTTATATATGATATACTGTAAGCAAATAATTGAAAAAGAAGGCGATGACTTTGTCAAAACAAAAATTTGTTGACGTATCCAAGAAATATCTTCATCGGTATTTTATCAAGGCGATGGGTGCCATGGCACTCGGACTCTTTGCGTCCTTGCTGATCGGTACCATCTTTGACACCATTGGTACGTATGCCCATCTGCCGTTTCTGAACACGATTGCAACTTATGCCAAGAATGCTACGGGTATGGCGATCGGCGTTGCCATTGCCCATGCACTGGGCGCACATCCGTTGGTCATGTTCTCGGCAGCAGCCGTGGGTGCCATGTCCAATGCCATGGGTGCTATCATACAGGATGGAACCATTCTTTCCTGGGCAGCAACCGGAAAAGGGGATGAAGGGATTTTTTACTCCGCAGGCCCTGCCGGTGCGTTCTTTGCCGTGATCGTGGCATGTGAGATTGGCATGCTGGTCTCCAAGAAAACCAAGGTTGACGTGTTGGTGACCCCGGTTGTGACCATTCTTTGCGGCTTTGCTGCCTCCTGGTTGCTTTGTCCTCTGGTCGCATACGTGATGTATTATCTGGGCGTGTTTATCGCCACCGCTACTACGCTGCAGCCTTTGCTGATGGGCGTGATCATCTCGGTCACGGTCGGCATCATTCTGACGCTGCCCATCTCCTCTGCAGCCATTTGCGCCATGATCTTTTCGGAGGCTGCTATTCAGGCAGCGGCACTGGAGGGAACAGACAAGGGGCTTTTGCTTGCAGGCGGTGCGGCTGCCGTGGGCTGCTGCGCGCAGATGGTCGGCTTTGCAGTCTCTTCCTTCCGTGAAAACAAATGGGGCGGTATTGTCTCTCAGGGACTTGGTACCTCTATGCTGCAGATGGGCAACATCTGCAAGCGCCCGCAGATCTGGATTCCGCCTACGCTGGCGTCTGCCATCATAGGTCCTGTGTCCACTATGCTCTTCAAGCTTGAATGCACGGGCGTTGCCGCAGGCATGGGTACGTGCGGCCTTGTCGGTCCGATTGGTGTTGCCAAGGAAATCCTGAAAAACCCTGAAGCGGGAGCCATGCCTTGGATCGGTCTTGTGCTTTGTTGCTTTGTTCTTCCCGCTGTGCTTTCACTGCTTTTCTCGGAAATCATGCGCAAATTGGGCTGGATTCGAAAGGGAGATATGCTGCTGGAAGGCTGATTATAAACAGCGCGTGAATAAACTGTAAATCCGTATTCATAATATGCGAAAGTACTTGACAGTCACGTGACTGCGTGGTAACATATACTCACAGGCTTACAAAATCAATTAAACAAGGAGGATATACACATGCCTGATCCCGTAACCATTATTATTATCGTAGCGATTGCCGTTATTGCTCTGATCGCACTGATCTTTGCAGCCGGCTACGTCAAAGCCCCCCCGAACAAGGCTTACATCATCTCGGGCTTCCGCTCCAAGAAGAGAGTTTTGATCGGTAAGGCAGGTTTCCGTCTGCCGTTCTTTGAAAGACTTGACAAGCTTTCTCTGGACGTTATGCAGGTAGACGTTAAGACCAGCGAAGCAGTTCCCACCAACGAGTTCATCAACGTCAGCGTCGACGGCGTTGCGAACATCAAGATCTCCTCTGACCCCGAGCTGATCAACAAGGCAGCAGAAGCATTGCTGGCAATGGATCAGCGTCAGTTGATCTTCCTTTGCACCCAGGTACTGGAAGGTAACATGCGTGAGATCGTCGGCTCTGTAGGCCTGAAGGAAATGGTGCAGGAGCGCCAGATCGTTGCCGAAAAGATCAAGGAAAACGCAGTGCCCGATATGCGCAAGCTGGGTATCGAGATCGTAAACTTCAACATCCAGAACTTCAAGGATGGCGCAGGCACGATCGAGAACATGGGTATTGACAACGTTGAGCAGATCCGCAAGGCTGCTCAGATCGCAAAGGCTGAGGCTGCAAGAGACATCAGCATTGCAGAAGCTAACGCTAAGGAAGAGGCGAACAAGGTTGCCGTTAACACCAACCTGCGCATCTCCGAGCAGAACACCTCGCTGGCAATCCGTCAGGCTGAGCTGAAGAAGGATGCCGACATCAAGCAGGCAGAGGCTGACGCTGCATACGCAATTCAGAAGGAGCAGCAGAGAAAGACCATTGAGGTCACTGCAGCAGACGCTGACATTGCAAGAAGAGAAAAGGACGCAGAGCTTGCTGAAAAGGAAATCGCGCTTCAGGAAAGAAGACTGGACGCAGAGATCCGCAAGAAGGCAGACGCGCTCAAGTACGAGGCTGAAAAGAAGGCTGAGGCTGAGCTGATCAAGCGTCAAAGAGAAGCAGAAGCACGCAGATTCGAGGAAGAGCAGGCAGCTCTTGCTAAGATGAAGATGGCAGAGGCTGAAAAGTTTGAGCAGGAGCAGCAGGCTCTGGCTCAGAAGGCAACTGCAGACGCACTTGCTTACTCTAAGATGAAGGAAGCAGAAGGTATCCGTGCCGTAGGTCTTGCAGAGGCAGAAGCGATTGAAAAGAAGGCTGAGGCTCAGAAGAAGATGGGTGAGGCTTCGGTGCTCGATATGTACCTGACCGCACTGCCCGAGGTTGTCAAGAATGCAGCCGCTCCTCTGGCTCAGACCGACAAGATCGTTATGTATGGCGAAGGCAACTCCGCCAAGCTTGTTAAGGACGTTATGACCTCCGCAAGCCAGATTACCGAGAGCCTTGAAGAGTCTGTCGGTATCGACCTGAAGAGCATGCTCGCCGGCTTTGTTGGCGGTAAGGCTGCTGCAGGTACTGACGCAAACGAATAATCGCCATGAAAGGGCAAAAGCTCCGCTTGCCACGTGACCTTCGCGGTCACGTGCGCCGGGCGGTGTGCAAAAAGCTTGCACCCTGCGTGCTGCTTTTGATCGTGTTCGGACTTGTGATTTTCTTGCTGGGAGATCGTATTTTCGAGCAAGTACCGCCTGCTGTGCGCATCGGTACCTATATCGTTGTTATGCTGATCCCGTTCGCCATTACACGCGTGCCGTTCTGTTTGTTTGACCACACCTTTACGGGTACTGTCAAGCAGGTGAAGGTTCAGAATGAATACGTGGCGGTCAAGGGTCTTGCCGGATCTCCAAGATTTAATTCCAGAACGCTTGCGACTTTCGTTTATCTGACGGTTGAGCTACCGGATGGCAAGGAGAAGCATTTCAAGGCAGCGCAGGGCGGAGGCTATATGGAAGAATATAAGCCCGGAGATACCGTGTTCCACTTATACGGTGCCAAGCACACATTGGTCCTGCCCGAAGCTGCAGGCGACCACGTGGAGTGTCCGGTCTGCGGTGACGATAATCGCGCAGAGCTTGACCGATGCCACTCCTGCGGACATACGCTGATCAAAAGTATGTACGATCTTATTTAATATCGAAAAAATCCACCGCTTGCTTATGTGAAGTGAACCCAAAAGTTTAGACAAAAATTAAATATTAAGTTGTTTGCGAATGAGCTCGGTACTGCACTGGGCTCATTCCTTTTAGTTTAAGAGAAATTCTTTCGTTGTTGTAGTAATGTATGTA
>SVQP01000008.1 GCA_015065285.1 Oscillospiraceae bacterium
GGTCAGCTTGGATTGCGAGCCGCCCATCAGAGCGGTCAGCTCCTCGTTGACGATCTTGACGATCTGCTGTCCGGGATTGAGTGCTTCCATGACCTCGGTACCAACGGCACGCTCGGACACGGTATTGATAAAGGCCTTGACCACCTTGAAGTTAACGTCCGCTTCCAGCAGCGCAAGCTTGACCTCGCGCATACCGGCCTTGACGTCCGCCTCGGTCAGTTTACCCTTGTTTTTGAATTTTTTGAAGGCATTGCTCAGTTTTTCGCCTAAGCTTTCAAACATTGTAATCCTCCATGAAAGTTGACTTTATTGCATGCATTCCAAAAGCTTTTCGATCTGTTCGGAAAGCTCCGCGGAGGCATGCTGCTCGCGGCACAGGCTTTGCGCACGGTCCGCATATTGCTTTGCTTTGAGAAAACGCTGCGCTAAGTGTAGAGTGTTCTCGTAATGGAACAGCTCCTCCTCGCTTTTTTTGATAATGTCGCGCACGCCCTGTCTGGAAATGCCGATCTCCTCGGCAATCTCGGAGAGTGAAAGGTCGTCGTGGTAGTAGTACTCCATAACCGTCCGCTTTCTCTCGGGCAGCACCTCGCCGTAAAACTCCAACAGGTATGCGATATTGAGGTTCTTTTCAAACATCAGAAAACTCCCGATATACATACGTGAATTTGTGTAAAGCAAAACACTTTACAGAGTATACCATACGCTTTGTGATTTGTCAATAGTTTTTTGAAAAATTTTTGTGCAATTTATCCTTTTTTTAGAAAAATATCCCGAGGCGAGCGGATGCTCGCCTCGGGGCTGGGTGTGTGGATTTGTTAGAGTAGGGCAATAAGCAGGGAATAGCATCAGCTTGTCCGCCCCCCGCCGCCGAAGCGGCGGGGGAGGGGTAAAGGCGATGTGTTAGCCTAATGACTTTTGAGCTTTGTTTTTGCGCAATTTTGTCAATACGCAGGGCCGGTTTTCACGCTAATTGTCTCCTGTTATATTTCGCGGTCTCGACCGTCCCTTGTTATAAGAAATAATTAACTATAGTTATAGTTGTCTCCCATGGTGTGCAGTAATTAACAAGTGTGCATACTTGGTGATTTCTATCGTGTACATATTGCCCGGATAAAGCGGCTCATTGAATAACTGTTTATCGATTAGTAACGACAAGGTGTGTGAATTAGTGTTATTTAAATGAATTTTTACACGAATAATGCCAAATCTGCCATTGGTGCTTTTTGCTGCATAGTTTTCTACTAAATTATTTAAAAAAGGCTCCTTAACTGTGATTAATAGAGTCTTTGTTGGTGTATGACGACCTGTCAAATCCATCAATATTCGAATAATCAAAGGAATTCTTCCTATTACGAGCAGCAATATAATAGGAACACTAACTATGAACTTAATGAAAGACAAATTGGAGACTAAGTATGGTTCGGCACAAACGATATAGCCACAAACAATCAGTACCAGCAAAAAAAGGCAGGGATACCATGTGTGTTTTTTTAGATATGAGCACAATGATGAGCGTATTTGTTTGTTCATTTATCTCCCTCCAAAAGCAAATATGGTTTCGATTGTATGTAACAGGGGACGGTTCTCTGTTACATGTAACAAGGGACGGTTCTCTGTTACATGATTTTTCCTTATATTATAAGGGTTTTACGTGTTGCGCGTAACGGGGGACAGGCCCTTGTTACACCGCTCGATCGGTTTTTGTGTCGTGTTCGGGCGTGTCGCGGCGTAACAATGCTCCGTCCCCGGTTACACGCGATCCCTAAACACGTTGTTGAATTTTTTCAATTTTTTGCAAAAAGTTTGTGATTAGCAAGCGTGTAACTGCGGGGACGGGTCCGTGTTACTGTTGCGTTGCGACCTGAGGTCGCAGCAATGTAACATGGTTCCGTCCACCTGTTACGCGCGCGAATGCGCAGGGAACAGCATCAGCTTGTCCGCCCGCGCCCCCGCCGCCGTAGCGGCGGGGATTGACTAATTTACCCAATTGTTTTGTGCCAAAAATGCTTTGACCTGATCAGCTAAGTCTTTGCTTTGATCCAGTTTTATTACCGAGGTGCTACCATTGTATAGGTTTTGGTCCTTATCCAACACTACCAAATACCAAGTATACTCTGTTTTATCGTCTTCTTCGTAATCGTTAATCACCTGAATAAAATAGGAATACTTTCCCTCGCAATCTCTTCGAAATAGGCGGTATTTCAATGGGGGATTAGCTATATATTCTGCAAGCTGCTTTTGCTTTTTGTTTGGATAATGGTAGTCTTGTTTTTCAAGCTCGATGGGAGCGCAAGTATATATATCTAAAGATTTTAACGGTTGTTCCCATTCATTTGTGCTTTGCAAACTTAATAGTTCATTCTCGGAAAAGAGGGAAGCAACATATTCCTTGGTCAAAATAGACTTATTGGTTATGTTTCCGTCATCGATTAGTGTTTTTCCAATATAATTCTGTTCCGGAAGAAAATACACATTTTCACTATCAGATGCCTGCATGATCACCACAAACAAAAAATATCCGTCATAACCTGCATCCGAATGTTCAACCAGCAAGGCACTTCCGGTTGCTTTGTATGCGAACATGACACGTCCATATGAATCTGTGTCTAATATCAATAGTTCATCCATCGATAAACTTTCAATGCCCGGTATTGAGTAAATGACAGTTGCAGCACAATCCACATGTTTCCCATCATATCTAAAAACAGGATCCCACGCAATACATGAATGCAACACTACTGTTAACAGTAATACAAGCAATAATAAGATTCGTTTGACTTTTATATTGGACATGCGGCACCTCCTAATGTGGCGAGAATGTAACAGGGGACGGTTCTCTGTGCAGTTTGATTTTGCTTAAAGAATTGTTGTTTCGCGCATCACGCCCCGCCGCAAGGCGACGGGGGAGGGAATGGATGTAACAGAGATCCGTCCCCTGTTACACAATTTTGACGCTATGCAGGGTATGCTTTTACATTAGCCTTTTTATTCATGACAGGTTATTGAACAAAATAGTCGTGGATTTCTTCGAACGAGTCACCGTAGCACAGTATACAACTACCATCCTTAAATCCAACAAAATGAATACCAACATAAAGATCTGCTGAATTCATATGGCGTTCTACCGCTTGGTAGACTTTATACGCCCCGGGAACACCCCATTTGGGCGCTTCTCCAAGTGTATAGGCATAGATGCGATTCTGTTCAGGGGATATAATGATATACGTGTTTGAAAACTCGTCAGTCTCATCGTCTGCGAAATAGTTGGTAGCATAAAATTGGTACCCATCTGCCTCCATGGTAGCCTTTACGGCCTCAATATCCACACTCTTGATATCCTTGCGTATCTCATAGGTGTTTTCCAAGGGAATCTCCAAGCCTTCAACGGCTTTGATATCAAGCATCTCCAACAAATCCGCGTGGGCATTCCCAACTGTTATGATTGTACAATTAGATATGCGGAGACGCATTGTGTCGAATTTGCTGTCATGGCGAAATACGCCTGCCATTACGCTCCCTGAAGTCCATTCTTTTGAATACTCTTGTTTTGCTTGTTCGGCATCGGGGAATTCAGTGAGTACCAGTGCTTTAGTATGTGCCTCTTCTCTATCGATATACTGATAATATGTGCTACCATCCTTCTCATCCTGATGGGTTCCTGCCAAAATCCACCCGGCTTGCTCTAAGACCGCGCAAATAATCGTGGCATCTACCCCTTCCACCTCTTGATTAAAATAACACGGATAAATAGTCGCAGTGTCCGAATTTTTTTGATGGCAACTACATAAGCCAACCACGAGCAGCAGGGTTAGTAGCAAGACCACAGTAATTTTGAAACAATCATGCCATTGGAACATATGAACATCCTCCTCTCGATTCTACAATATCCAATCAATCAACAGCAGTGTAGAAAGCCATTCTGAGCACATGAGCACAGGGGACGGTTCTCTGTGCAGTTTGATTTTGCTTAAAGAATTGTTGTTTCGCGCATCACAGGGGACGGTTCTCGGCAACACCGCAGGTGTCACGGAGAACCGTCCCCTGTAACACTTGCTTTGCCGAGTTTGTTTGCGAGAATGGTAGTTTGTCTCTTGACGTTTGGTTGTAATCAAAAGCAATCGGTTTGCTATCCTCGAGTGTTACCGGGGACGGTTCTCTGTGATGCGCAGCGTTACTGAGAACTGTCCTCTGTGACACGACCCTTAACTAAATCCGGCGCACCACGCCAAAGCTGATTCCGGTCAAGAGCACAGGGGATGGTTCTCTGTGCAGTTTGATTTTGCTTAAAAATTGTTGTTTCGCGCACACTAACCGTCCCTTGTTACATTTTTACTTTCTTTTCATTTTATTTCGTTTTAGTAAGTACTTAGTGTTATTTACTAATTGAATAAACTCAACGAGATAGAACACGCCAATTAAAAGCAATTCGCATATGATAAACATAATTGCTAAAGAAAACAAGGTAAAGGCTTGAGATTTATTATAAGTTTCAACAGTCCGATATACACCTTCATTATCTTGCAATTCAACAACAAATTTATCTTGACGACCGAAGAAGAATCTTTCAATATATCTGATTTCTACTTCGTCACCGATTTTTATTCTGTCAAGTATTTCAGAATATGTGGCATCATTTGAAAATTCGAAAACATTGTGTATTTGGAAGCAATCTCCATTTACATAAAGCGCCAATCTATATCTAGTGCCAAGTCCTTTCCCTGGAATATAGCTTACATATTCAATATTTTCGACTGAGCCTGATGCTGTTTGGGTGTTGCTTTTAAATGCGGGGAGTGCTTGATATAAAATAATAATAAAAACGAGAACTAATATTGTTTGCAGAATGACAAATAAAACCTTTTGTTTCAACGAAGCATACGTCGTGTTAGAAGATTTATTACACATGATTAACATTACAAATCACCCCTATAAGTAATTGTATCACAAAACCCTCGGTTTGTCAAATGATGCATCGCCTGCGGCGATATGATGCATTTGCTTCGCAAATATGATGTTGCTCCACTGCGTTCCGCAATGAGGCGACGTTTGCCCCCAAATGTGGCGAAGCCACGCATCATTCGCGAAGCGAACATCATTAGGTGAAGCCGTCATCATTTGCCGAAGGCAAACATCATTCAAAAAAGCCTAATTTGTCTGGTAGACAAATTAGGCTTTTTGTTGGCGGAGAGACAGGGATTTACGAACCCATGTTTGCGCTTGAATAGTAACCGAGATTTCGGGGGATTTGTAACCCTATGCTTGCGCCAAAAGGCGGCATAAATCGTTCGGGCAACCGGCGCAAGCCAAGCCAAAGAGCCTATGCCCGAAAGGGCATAGGCTCTTTGGCGAGGGTTCAAATGGTGTACTTTCACGATAAAAAAGAGATACCACCGCGATTGCGGTGGTATCTCTTTTTTATGGCGGAGAGACAGGGATTTGAACCCTGGTACCCGGTTAGAGGTAACACGATTTCCAGTCGTGCGCCTTAGACCACTCGGCCATCTCTCCACGTTGTCTTGACGACCTGTATATCATATCACAAAAATTTCGGCTTGTCAAGCACAATTTTCAAAAAAGTTCAACTTTTTTTGTTTTCTGACAATTCCGGGGCGGGCTAGCCCGCCCACGGTATATGTCAAAGGATCTTACGCGTTTTCTGCAATGAATTTCTCTGCGTCCTCTGCCTTGAGTCTCTTGATGCCCTCGGTGGGGTAGGGAGACTGCTCACCGCCATTGGTGTACACAAAGTAGTGGCCTGCGGGAGTCTGGTACAGGGTTTCCTCATAGCCTGCGGGATCACCGTAGTAGCCATAGGTCTTCTTGACGATCAGAGTTGCGGTTTCGGTGTCATAAGTCACTCTGCCGATCTTGCGAATCATTCTCGTTTCCTTCCTTTCTTTTTCGTTCTGCAATATCATACCACAATATTACAAAAAAATCAAGAGGAAAATCATGAGAATTGCATAATTTCTTGTGAAAATTTTACGAAATAAAGGCGCATCGGTTGTGAATAATGTCAGATGTCGGCATCTTTGATATACTGGCTGCCTTTTTCTGCGATAAACACCTTTCTTGCTGCCAGATTATCGCCAAGCAGCGTATCAAACATGACGTTGGTTGCCTCTGCGTCTGTGGGGGTGACCGCGATCAGTCTGCGCGTTGCGGGGTTCATGGTGGTCTGCCACATCATGTCGGGATCGTTCTCACCAAGACCCTTTGAACGCTGCAGCGTATATTTCTTGTTGCCGATCTTTTTCAGGATCTCTGTCTTTTCAAACTCATCGTAAGCAAAGTAGGTCTTTTCCTTGGTCTGGATCTCGAACAGGGGAGATTCCGCGATAAACACCTTGCCTTCCTGCAAAAGGGTGGGCAAAAGGCGATAGAACAGCGTCAGCAAAAGGGTTCGGATCTGGAAGCCGTCTTCGTCCGCATCGGTACAGATGATGATCTTGGACCACTTGAGTGCGTCCAGGTCAAATGCGGTCAGGTCTCCCTTGACCTTTTTGCCCTGAATTTCCACACCGCAGCCGATGACCTTGAGTAGGTCAGTGATGATCTCACTCTTGAAAATTCTTTCGTAGTCTGCCTTCAGACAGTTCAGGGTTTTACCGCGTACGGGGATAATAGCCTGGTACTCGGCACATCTTGCCAGCTTGCACGAGGTCAGAGCCGAGTCGCCCTCCACGATGTAGAGCTCGCGGATGTTTACGTCCTTGGTGCGGCAGTTAACGAACTTTTCCACACGGTTGGCTATGTCAATGGTGCCGGTCAGCTTTTTCTTGATGTTGAGTCTTGTGGCATCGGCAGATTCGCGGCTGCGCTTATTGACAAGCACCTGCGCTGCAAATCGCTCTGCTTCAAGCGGATTTTCGGTAAAGTAAATGTCCAGGTTCTGACGCAAAAAATCGTTCATAGCCGAGTAGATAAACTCGTTTGTAATCGATTTCTTGGTCTGGTTTTCGTAGGACGTGCTGGTAGAGAACGAGTTGATGACAAGCACCAGACAATCGGCAATGTCCGAGAACTGGATCTTGGCTTCATTCTTGTTATACTTATTGTTGTTCTTGAGGTACTTATCCAGTGCGAACACAAATGCGGACTTGACCGCCTTGTCGGGTGAGCCGCCGTGCTCCAAAAAGCTGGAGTTATGGTAATATTCCAAGGCGTTTACCGTGTTGCACACGCAGAATGAGAAGTCCGCCTTAACCTTGTACATAGGCTTGTCCTCTCTGTCCTTGCCCTGCGTTTCCATGTGCCAGAGCACAGGCTGGGTCACGGCCGCCTCGCCAACCATTTCAGCAACGTAGCCCGAAATGCCATTTTCATACACGAATCTCTGCTCGGAGAAGGACTTGTCCTCCTGCTCGATATACAAAACAAAGCAAATGCCGGGGTTGACCACCGCCTGGCGGTGCAGGGTATCCACGTAAAAGTTGTGGGGGATGTTGATATCGGTAAAGACCTCAAGGTCGGGCTTCCAGTGAATGACGGTACCCGTGCGCTTTTCGCGTCGCTCCAGCTCGCGCTCGGCAAGCTCGGTGACCGGCTCGCCCTTCTTGAAGCTGATCTTTCGCTCGAATTTGCCATCATAAGAGGTAACGGTCATGAATTCCGAGCTGTACTGGGTCGCACACGCGCCAAGGCCGTTCAGACCAAGGGAATATTCGTAAGCGGAATCTCCGCTGTTGTTATCGTATTTACCGCCTGCGTACATTTCGCAGTAGATCAGGTACCAGTTATATTGCTGCTCCTTTTCGTTCCAGCCAAGCGGCACGCCGCGGCCGTGGTCCTCGACTGTAATGCTTTTGTCACGATAAACGCGCACCGTAATCTCGGAGCCGTGCCCCTCGCGCGCCTCGTCCACAGAGTTGGAGAGGATCTCGAAAAAGGAGTGCTCACAGCCGTCCAGACCGTCCGAGCCAAAGATAACGCCGGGGCGTTTACGCACGCGGTCCGCGCCCTTTAAGGCTGTAATGCTCTGGTCATTATATTGCTGTTTTGCATTGGTCGTTTTCGTTGCTGCCATGTATTCCTCCGTCATAATAATTATCCAAATTATATTATAACATTTTTTTATGATTTTGCAAAGGGGTTTTGCAAAAAAGATTTGTACAGGTCGTAAATATTCGGGGAATTCTATTGCAAAAAAAGGGATGAAGCATTATAATATATAATGAATTATTATGGATTGTGAGGTGTGCGCATGAAAACCGATTCTCCCATCTGGTCGGCAATACGCGGCGGAGTCTGCTGCCTTCTGGGTTTTGGCGTATCGAATATGATGCTGGCAGATATTTTACTTGCTCACGGTGCATCGTGCGTGCGAGTTTACGATAAAAAATCGCCCGAGCAGCTGGGCGCGATTGCCATGCAGCTGCAAAAGCGAGGTGTGGAATTTTTCCACGGTGAGCAATATCTTTCAAATCTTGAGGGTGACGTGATTTTCCGCTCACCGGGATTTCGGCCCGATAAGCCCGAGATTGCGGCAGCGGTAGCGCGCGGTGCTATTCTGAGCAGCGAGATGGAGCTGTTTTTGGCATCCTGCGAGGCGCGCGTGATCGGTATTACGGGCAGTGACGGCAAGACTACCACCACCACACTGACCTGGCATTTTCTCAAGCAGGCGGTGCGTGAGCGCGGATACGGTCAGGTTTACGTAGGCGGCAACATCGGCACCTCGCTGATGCCCTACGTGCAGGACATGACAAAGGACGATTTTGCGGTCGTGGAGCTTTCCAGCTTTCAGCTCATGACCATGCAGCAGCCGCTTGCCATCAGCGCCATTACCAATCTCAGCCCCAATCATCTGGATTGGCATACCGATATGGATGAATACGTGGCAGCCAAATGCCACATTTACCGGGGCGAGGGCGCTTGCCGACTGGTCACCAATCGAGACAATGAAAAGACACTGGAGCTTGCAGGGAATGCGCAGATCCCGGTAACGCTGTTTTCCTCACGCCTGCACGATTATCAAAGCATCATGCAGGGCAGGGAGGGCAGAGCGGTTTATATCAAGGACGGTGTGATCGTGTGCTCGGATGGAGAGCGCGAGCAGCCCATGCTGCAGATTTCGGATATTTTGCTGCCCGGCATGCACAACGTGGAAAATTACATGACCGCCATCGGTCTTGTACAGGATTTCGTTACCCCTGAGGCGGTGCAGAGCGTGGCACGAAGCTTTGGCGGTGTGGAGCACAGATTTGAATTTGTCAGGGAAAAGGACGGCGTCAAGTTCTATAACAGCTCGATCGACTCCAGCCCCTCCCGCACAACCGCTGCGCTTTCGGGCATTCCGCCCAGAACCGCGTGGGTGATCTGCGGAGGATACGACAAGCACATTCCCTTTGAGCCCTTGGCGCGCGTGCTGCGCGAGCGTGCGTGCGGCGTGGTGCTGACGGGAGCAACAGCCGATGCCATAGCCAAGTCACTGGACGAATGCCGCGAGGGAGACCTTGCGCTGCCCATTTACAGAGAGCCTGATTTCGAACAGGCGGTCAAGTGTGCGGCGCGCATGGCAAAAAAGGGTGAGATGGTACTGCTGTCTCCCGCCTGCGCAAGCTTTGATGCGTTTGAGAATTTCGCGCACAGAGGGCGCACGTTCTGTAAGATAGTCAATCAATTGTAACCATAGAAAAACGAGGATAGACGTATGGATCTGAAAGCATTGATCACGTCGCTTTGCGGCCTGTATTCGGTATCGGGCGCAGAGTCGGCAAGCACGCAGGGCGCTGAGCATATTCTTGGCGATCTGTTTGACGAGCACGTCACGGATGGCGTGGGGAACCACGTATTTATCAAGCGCTGCGGACGCAAGAACGCGCCCAGGATTTTAGTAGACGCGCATTTTGACGAGATTGGTATGATGGTAAGTGATATTACCGAGGAGGGCTTTGTGCGCTTTACCAACGTGGGCGGTGTGGATACCCGTATTCTGCCGGGCGCCAAGGTGCTCATTTACGGTAAGAAAACGGTGCAGGGCATTGTTTGCACCATGCCGACAAGGTTGCTTGGCAATGATCCCGAGGCACTGCCCGAGATCGGTCAGCTGTATATTGATACCGGCTGGAGCGCGCACGAGCTCAAAAAGATGATTGCCAACGGTGCCTCCATCGGCTTTATGCCCACCTATACCACCCTGCTTGGCGACAGAATCGCAGGCAAGGCGTTTGACGACAAGGCGTGCGGTGCGTGCGCTGCACACGGCATTGGCAAGGTCAATGCCAAGGATATGGCGGGTGACGTATATTTTCTGTTCTCGGCAGGAGAGGAGACCTCCATGCTGGGCGCCATGACCGCGGGCAGCAGTATCAAGCCCGATTATGCCATGGTGATTGACGTCACGCATGCGTCCTGCCCCGAAACGGCAGACCTGCCGCTGGCAAGCTTTGGCAGCGGTGCCGTGCTGGATTATGCTCCCATGACCAATCGTGCGCTGACCGGTATGGTCAAGCAGATGATGACCGAAAATGAGATCCCGTTTACCTGCAGCGCATCCGGCGGCAGCACGGGAACCAATGCAAATCGCCTGTGGCTGACCGGTGACGGTGTACCCACGGTGCTCATCAGCCTGCCTATCAAAAATATGCACTCGTCCACCGAGGTGCTGGATCTGCGTGATGCTGCTGCCGTGGCTGACGTGGTAAGCGCTTTCGTTTGCTCGGAACAGATCGGGGAGGTGTTTGCAAGATGAAATACTACGGACTTGAATTGATTGAGCAGCTGTGCGCGGAGTTTGGACCCTCAGGCTGCTGCGACCCGGTCAGAGAAGCGATTACAGAGCAGATTGTGGATGTGGTTGACGCCTATTGCGTGGACCGCGTGGGCAATATCGTTGCCAAGCTTTGCGGTGGCGGCGAGGGCTATGATGCCAAGAACCCCAAAAAGGTGATGATCTGCACCGGCATGGATGAGGTTGGCTTGATTATCAGGCGTGTTGCGGATAAGGGACATTTGAATTTTGCACCTATCGGTGATATTGACCCCCGTGTGCTGGGCGGAAAGAGCCTGCTGGTGGGGGACGGTACAAGAGCGATCAAGGGCATTGTGGCATCCAAGGCAATCCATTTGCAGAGTGCCGAGGAGCGCAGACGTCTGACTCCCGTGCGCAAGATGTATATTGACATTGGAGCCGAGGACGCAGAGGAAGCGAAAAAATACGTGGACGTGGGACACGTTGCCGTATTTGATTGCGCCTTTGAGCGCTTTGGTGAGGAAAAAGCGTTTATGAGCGCCAAGGCACTGGAATCCAGACTTGGATGCGCGGCACTCATCGAGCTGTTGCGCATGCTCAAATCGGGCAGAGTCAAGCTGCCGTACGATCTGTACGTTGCCTTTACCGATTGCTCTCAGATCATGTTCAGCGCAGCCCGTGTGGCAGCTGCAGCGGTCAAGCCGGATCTTTGTGTGATCGTGGAGGCGCGCGAGGCACTGGATTATCCCGGCATCAGTGAAAGCACTCGCATGTGCGCGCTGGGGCAGGGCGCAGCGGTTGCCTTTGTGGATTCCTCTGCTGTTTACGATAAGGACTATACTGCCGATCTGCGAGCTTGTGCTGCAGCACAGGGCATTGCACTGCAGGCGGTTTGCGGCTCGCCCCGTGCACAGCTGGGCGGAGCGGTACAGCAGGGGGCGCAGGGGGTACGCATGGTCTCACTGGGCTATCCCATCAGAAATCTGCACGCGCCCGTGCAGGTTGCCAAGGTTTCGGATTATTATGCGGTAAGAGATCTTTTGTTCTCTTACGTCAAAGAGATAAAGGAGTAAGGTTATGCTGACAAAACTCAAGCATCTGGTTCAGGTAAGCGGTGTATCGGGCAGAGAGGGTGCCATTGCCGCCAAAATTTCGGAATATATGTCTCCACTTTGCGATAAGGTGTACACCGATGCCATGGGATCGCTGATCGCTTATAAGAAAGGCACGGGAGCGCAGAGAAGAAAAATTATGCTGGTCGCACACATGGATGAGATCGGCTTTGTGGTCACAAGCATTGAAAAGAACGGTATGCTGCGCTTGGCTCCCATCGGCGGCATTCATTTCTCGGCATCCGCCTTTTCCGAGGTAGTATTTGAGAACGGACAGCGCGGTGTGCTGGTGCCCGAGGCGGGTGTCAAGCCGAACGACTGGACGTATGACAAAATGGTGGTTGATATTGGTGCCAAGGACGCGCGCGATGCCGAAAAGCGCGTTGCTGTGGGAGATTTCTTCTCGGTCGCACCCAATATTATCAAGCTCTCTGCGCGCAGAATTGCAGGCAGACCCATTGACGACCGTATTGGCTGTGCCGTGATGATCGAGATTGCAGAGAGACTGCAGGAGCAGCCCTGTGCAGACGACGTGTATTTCGTGTTTGCGGTGCAGGAGGAGGTTGGTGTGCGCGGAGCAGGCGTTGCGGCTGAGCAGATCTGCCCCGACTACTGCATCAACTTTGACGTAACCGGTACGGGTGATATGGTTGGTGCCAAGCCCATGGCTTGCGAGCTGGGCGGCGGCGCTGCCATCAAGGTCAAGGATAGCTCGGTGCTCTGCCACAAGGGTGTGGTGGACAGATTGGTCAAGCTGGCGCGCGAAAAGGGCTTTAAGTACCAGTATGAAATTCTGGTAGCAGGCGGTACCGATACCTCTGCCGTGCAGAAGAGCGGTACCGGTGTCAAGGTTGGTGCCATCTCGATTCCCACGCGTTATATTCACTCGGGCGTGGAAATGTTTGACCTGGGAGATACCAGACTGTGCGTGGAGATCACGCTGCTGTATCTTCACAGCGACAAAAAGGAATAAATAGCGCGATATATCAGGCATCCGAACCCAAAGTTGCCGATCGCGCATAAATCCTTCCTGAAAATGGGACCCAACCCATTTTCGTCGCGCAGCGACACGGGCGGATTTCAAAAGTTTGACTTGGAGTAAAAAAGAATATGGATTTTTCACAACAAATTCTGACTCTTGCGGAGCAAGCTGAGGTTGCATTAGCTCCCCACTTTGCACGCATTGAGCAGATTGCATTCAATAATACGCAAAAGATCATGGATGCCTTTCGCGAGCACCGCGTGGGCATGACCATGTTTGATTCTACCAGCGGCTATGGCTACGATGACCGCGGCAGAGATACGCTGGATGCCATCTGGGCAGACGTGATGGATGCCGAGGCGGCATTTGTACGCCATCAGATCGTCAACGGCACGCAGGCACTGACCATTGGTCTGTTCGGACTGTTGCGTCCGGGCGACGTTATGCTGTCGGTGGCGGGCAAGCCCTATGACACGCTGGAGGACGTCATCGGCATCACCGGCAAGGTGGGCGACGGCTCGCTGGCAGATTTTGGCGTCAAGTACGATCAGGTTGAGCTGACCGAGTCCGGTGAATTTGATTATGACGGCATTGCGGACAAGCTGCAAACCTACGGTGACAGCGTCAAGGTGGTGTTTGTGCAGAGATCCAAGGGATATCTGAACAGAAAAACGCTTTCCTGCGCGCAGATCGGTGAGCTGGTCAGCTTTGTCAAGCAGAGATGTCATGCCTTTGTGGTGGTAGATAACTGCTACGGTGAATTTACCGAGGAAAAGGAGCCCACTGCTTACGGTGCGGACATGATCATCGGCTCACTGATCAAAAACCCCGGTGGCGGCATGGCGGAAACGGGTGGCTACATTGCAGGCACTGCGCGCGCCGTTGAGCTGGCAAGCTACAGGTTGACCTCGCCCGGTGTCGGCTGCGAGGTGGGCGCTACCATGGGGCAGAACAAGAGCCTTTACAAGGGGCTTTTCTACGCACCTCATACCGTGGCGCAGGCGCTCAAAACTGCGCATCTGGCAGCTTACGTGTTTGAAGCGCTGGGCTTTGCGGTTGAGCCGCGTTGGGATGAGCAAAGATACGATATTATTCAAACCGTGATCACGGGCTCGCCCGAGGGACTGTGCGCTTTGTGCCGCGGCATTCAGGCAGGCTCGCCCGTGGATGCTTACGTAACCCCCGAGCCTTGGGCAATGCCGGGATATAATGATCCTGTGATTATGGCGGCAGGTGCATTTGTGCAGGGCTCTTCGATCGAGCTTTCTGCCGATGGACCTCTGCGTCCGCCTTACACGGCATATTTCCAGGGCGGCTTGACCTATGAGAGCGGCAAGATCGGCATTCTCTCTGCCGCACAGAGTATGCTAAAGGAGGGAAAGGCATGAAATATGTAAGAATTTCAGCACTTGTGCTGCTCGCTCTTATGCTGTGTCCCGCACTGGCAGCGTGCACTCCGAACGGTGCACCCAAGGGCATGCAGGATGCAACCTGCCCCGGACAGGATTTTATTCTGTACGTGCCCATGCAATGGACGGTGAATTCCCGCAGCGGCATTTCGGGTGCATTCTTTACCACAGCCGATCATTCGGATCAGGCACAAGGATTGGCACAGCATAGCAATTTCTGGACCATCAGCGCACACAAGGTCACAAGCGATGCCGAGGACTTTGACGCCTATTGGAGCCAATTGACTGCTTATTATGATGAGCATTATAAAAAATTCAACGTAGTCAATTATGAAGAAGCAACCGAGCAAAAGCCTGCGAAGGTATATCGCGAAACCTCGTTGGATATTTTCGGGGACGACGCAGGCATGTATCCCGCGCGCGTCTATGAATTTACTGCAGAGGTCAAGGAATTTGCGCCTGTCGAGGATCTGTCCGCACAGGAGCAGATGATCTTTACGCGCAAGTACTGCCAGGTGATTTGCCATGCCAAGGACAGAGGCTGCTTTTACGTGCTGACCTATTCGGCAAGAGAAGAGGACTATGATCGCTTTTTGAACGTCTTTATCGGAGAATTTGAAGAGGAGACTGTGGTTGGTGAATTTGTCATTCTTGGCGAGAGCGAGCAGACAAAGGAACCAAAGCTTTTCAAGGATCCCGATACCACCGATCAGATGAAGCCTGCCTCTACCGATGAGATGCCTTACCGTTTCTACGTACCCGATGCGTGGTATATTGGCGTCAACACCGATTATCCCAGTGCGCATGCTCCTACGGGCAGCGCAAATGCCACGGTGATGATCTACGTGCCCTCGGATGAGCAGATCAGCGTGGATACTTATTGGGAGGGCTATTGCTTGCCCGAATATGAGGCTGTGTTTGATTCGATGACTACGCCCGAGCAGGTATTTGAGGGCACGATCGGCACGGACAAGGATGCCAAGAATGCAAAAACCTATCGCTTTGGCGCAAGCATTGGCGGTAACGACTACCTTTACGAGCAGACCGTGATCGTGCATTCCAGTCTGATCTACGTTGTGACCTACACCGCGCTTGCATCGGACGGCAGCTTTGAACAGCATCTGGATGATTACCGCGCCATGCTTGACAGCTTTACCTTCCGTTGATATGAGCATGATCTATCTGGATAACAGCGCCACCACACCCCTGTGTGACGCTGCAAAAAAGGCAATGCAGGATGCCATGGAATGCTATGGGAATCCCTCCTCGCTGCACAAGGTGGGGCTGGATGCCGAGCATATGGTCAAGCGTGCAAGAGAGCAGGTGTGTGCAGCGCTTGGCGTCAAGGGCGGTGCGGGGCAGATATATTTTACCGCATCCGGCACCGAAGCCAATAATCTTGCCATCTTCGGCAGTGTGTATGCCAAGGAGCGTCGCACAGGCAACCGCATCGTCACCACGCAAGGGGAGCATTCCTCGGTGGAAATGGTGATGCAGGAGCTGGAGAAAAAAGGCTTTGAGGTGGTGCGCATTCCTACTGTGGGCGGCGTGCTTGATATGGAATTTGCCCAAAAGGCAATCAATAAAGAAACGCTTTTGGTCAGCGCCATGATGGTCAACAATGAAACCGGTGCGCTGTACGATCTGAAATCACTGTTTGCGCTGGCAAAGCGCGCAAATCCCGGTGTGGTCACGCATTGCGATGCGGTGCAGGGCTTTATGAAAGCCATCTTTTCTCCCGCAGCCATCGGAGCGGATCTTGTGACCGTCAGCTCGCATAAGATTCACGGACCCAAGGGTGTGGGCGCCTTGTACGTCAGTGCTGACGTGCTGCGCGCAAAAAAGCTGATTCCCATCACGCTTGGCGGCGGACAGGAGTCCGGCATGCGCTCGGGCACCGAGAATACCATTGGCATTGCGGGCTTTGGCGCTGCGTGTGCAGCTGCAAGTGCCTCGCTGCGTGCCGATCTTGCGCATATGACGCAGCTGCGCACGTATCTTGAGAAAAAGCTTTCCGAGAATAGTGAGATCACGCTCAATCTGCCGCGCGGCAATCGCGCACCGCACATTGTCAATCTGACACTGCCCGATATCAAGAGCGAGACTATGCTGCATTATCTATCCGCAAAAGGCATTTGCGTGTCCAGCGGCTCGGCTTGCTCCTCGCACGGGCATGCTACCTCGCGTGCGCTGAGTGCATTTGGTGTAAGTGCGCAGGCAGCGGATTGCTCGCTGCGCGTCAGCCTTTGTCCGGCAAATACCCAAGAGCAAATTGATGCGCTGTACCTTGCACTGGATGCGGGTGTGCGCGAACTGATCAGAATTCACAAATAAAAAATAAAAAACAAAGGGGAACCGCTATGAAATTTTCATTCAGAACACTGTTGCTGCTGCTTTGCGGCGTTATGCTGATCAGCGCGGCAGCGTGCACCGGTAACACCGGCGAGGATGAATCCACCTCCGGCACAACCGCTGCACCTGAGCAAGCACCCACACAAGAAGAGCCCACCACGGGCGAAGAGCCGACAACAGAGCAAGCTACGACTGAGGAAATCACAACCGAAGAGCCCGACGTGATGATCGGAGAAGAGCTGGATGCCGAATATGCAGCCGACTTTACTGTCTCTAAGGTATTTACCTCCGATATGGTGGTACAGAGAGGCGAGAAGCTGCGCGTTTGGGGCTGGGCTCCCGAATCCGAGAACGGCAAAAAGATCTCGGGTACCTTTATGGGTATGTTCGCCGAGACGCTTGTACAAAACGGTGAATGGACGCTGCAGTTTGGTGCAAAGCTGCCTGCATCTGCAGAGCTTGGCAACCAGATGAAGCTGTACACCGATACCAAGGAGGTTGTATTTGAGGACGTGCTGGTTGGTGACGTTTATATGGTTATCGGTCAGTCCAACGTGGCATACAGCTTTGGCAACTACCTGGGCGCCTCCAATACCGACAGAGAGAATTACGGTACCAATATGATCGATGAGTCTCTGCCTATCCGTCTGCATTACAACACGCTCAACGAATCCGAAGCACACGGTTATCCTAAGAGAGGAACCACTGAGGTTTGTCCCGACGTCGTACACAACCGCACCTGGGAAAAGCCCTCCAATGCCAGTGTGAATCGCTTTACCGCTATTGGCTATTGCTTTGCCTGGAATTTCGTACAGATGACCGATTGCAAGGTGCCCGTTGGTATTATCGAGATCGACGGTAACGGTCAGCCCTTGGGAGCGTTCCTGCCCAATCAAGTAGCAGATGAGCTGGGCAGCGACAGATGGAATGATGCGCAGGGCATTTACGTGCCTGAGGGTGTCAATGCAACCTGGGCAAGATACATGTACAATCATTATATGTATCCGTTTGAGAAGTACGCAATGGCAGGCTTGATCTGGTATCAGGGTGAGAGTGACTTCCAGCGTCAGCACGCAAGTGAGTTTATTGAACGCTTCAATGCATTTATGACGTATATGCGCTCCACGCATAACGTAACCAATCCCGATTTTGCAGTATACATGGTCGAATTTCCTTCGATTTATCAACAGCCTGCAGGCTTTAGCGGACAGTGGCACTACATGGATCTTGGATTGATCCGCTGCGTTGTGGGCTCAATTCCGCAAACGCTGCCCAATTCCTATCTGTCTGTATCCTCGGATCTGTGGAATGACAGAACCTATTTCAACAACCTGCATCCCGACTGTAAATTTGGTCAGGGTGAGAGATTGGCAAAGCTGGCTGCAGCCGTGCGCGGTGATGCGGGCACGCTGGAGAGCGCAACCGGTCCTATTTTCGAATCGGCAGAATTCTCCGAGGATTGCAAGAGCGTTGTGCTGACCTTTACCAACGTTGGCGAGGGACTGAAGACCACCGATGGCGGTACCGAGGTCAAGGGCTTTACCTTTATGAGAAATCCCTACGTGATCAATACCAAGAAGGGCGCGACTATCGAAGCAAAGATCACCGCTCCCAACCAGATCACGGTGACCTGCTCTACAAGCATGAAGAACGGTGTGGTTTATAACGGCGTTTCGGAGAACTTCTTTGGCGAGACCATTAACCTTTGCAACAGCTACGGCTGTCCTGCAGGTGCATTCTTTGTAGCACCCGCAGAGGAATAAACCAAACAAAAAAAGAAGCGGTTGCAATTGCAACCGCTTCTTTTTTATGTGAGTTTGATTAGTACTTGATGATCTTTGCGCCGCCAACCAGAGGAAGGTCGAAATACTTGCCGGTTACGTTACCGTAAACACAAACAACAGCCAGGAAAATCACGCACAGCCACAGAAGCTGACCGACAACGGGAATGATATTAACAAAGCCCAGGATGAACAGCCAGAGATTCTGGTTGAAGAGATACTTGATATAATCGGATTCATCCTTCTTTGTCAGGAAGATGACCAAACCGATGATCAAGCCGATCAAGGAAAGGGGAGTAACAGCGATGATGGGGAGCAGAATACCCCAAATCTTGTGCTTTTCGCAGTCTTCCTTTACAAAGGTGTTGGTCTTTGCGCCCGGAATTTTCAGGATAAATTCATCAAATCCATTGAGTTGCATAATAATATTTCCTCCAAAAAATATTCTATGACGATATAGTCATTAGTTTCATTATAAACTATGTGTGACCAAATGTCAATATGCAAATGCGATAAATGTCATATTTTGTCAACAGGGATTTCATGGATTGCGTACAAATTGACGTCCCACGCGGGGAAATAACAAAATCTGCGCAAATACAGCTTGTAGAGAGGGCAAAGCTCATGCACCAGATGCGGCAGTGCGTAAAGGTCTTCACTGCGGTGATAGCAGGAAACCAGCAGCGCAGGGGTATACGCGGCAATGGTTTGCCGGCATCCCAAGAGCGCTTGCTCCTCGGAGCCCTCTACGTCAAATTTGATATAATCACAGTGCTTGCCGTCCAGCAAGGCATCCACCGAGCGTGCCTGCACCTCCTTGATCTTTGTCGTGCGAGGCTGCAGAACGGCAGACGTGTTTTGCGCAGCGCCTGCATTGCGGTTGCCCGAGGCATCAAAGCAGAGCACGGTATCCTCGCTCCACGCAGCGCACTGCAGAGGAATGACCGAAAAGCGCGATTCTTGGTCTGCATAGGCGCACAGCTTGCGGTGGTTGCGCGCATCGGGCTCCAGTGCGTAAAGCGTTTTGAGTGCGGGGGCGTAGGGGGCTAAGGCGCGCGCGGAATCTCCGTTGTAAGCACCAAGATCCACCACGGTTTCAAAGGTGGAAGAGGGGAGGATGCGCATAAAGGATTCATCGGGATCGTTTTGCGCAAGGGTCAGGTATTTCAAATCTCCCGTCAGCTTGTAGGAAATGATCAGATCGAAGATGCGCATGGATTCCCGGTCGGCAAGCAGTGCACGGGCTTGATCAAATTCGGATTTGTGCGCGGCATAAAAGGCAGCATCGAACAAATTGTCGCCAAACACGGGCACGTCGGGGGCGTACAGCTCGCATTCGGCAGCGATGCGCAGAATATTCTCCATGACGTCGGGCAGGGAGGAGGCGAACGAGAGCAGCACGATCATGTTGTCGGCACCGTATTTCTCCTTTGCTTCGCTAAAGGAGAGCACGCGCTTGCCATGGAACGAGTGACCGCGCACAAAGCCGTCGCTGGCAAAAAAATCCTCCACCGTAATGCCCTTGGCATCCGCCACGGCAAGAATCTTATCGGCACCGTTGCCCATGCCGTACATGACGATATGCTTGCTTGTATGTAACAGATATTCCCACAGATCGGGATATGCGGAATATGGCATGTCATGTCCTTTCTTTTATTGACAAATATAGTGTGATATGCTACAATTATATCATAATCAAGCATATTTGTAAAGGAGAATTATTATGGCTTGCTTGTTTTGCAGAATCATCGAAGGAGAGATCCCTTCCAAAAAGGTTTATGAGGATGAATACGTTTATGCATTCTATGATATCGCGCCCATGGCACCCGTGCACGTGCTGCTGATTCCCAAGCTGCACCTTGACAGTGCGGATGCAGTGACTGCTGAAAACAGCGGATACGTTGCCAAGATCTTTGAGGCGATTCCCGCTGTGGCAAAGGCTTGCGGATTGGAAAACGGCTACCGTGTGATCACCAATTGCGGTGAAGATGGCTGCCAGAGCGTTCATCACCTGCATTTCCATCTGCTTGGCGGTAAGAAGCTTCCCGAAACGCTTGGCTGACAGAAAAGAGGCTTTTATGCAGGACAAAAGATTATATGAGGTTCTGAGTGGGCAGGGCAGCAACTATCTGCTCCCGTTCTACTGGCAGCACGGCACGCAACGTGACAGAATCCCCGCGCAGATCGCTCGTATTTATGAGAGCGGCTGCCGCGCGCTTTGCGTGGAATCCCGTCCGCATCCCGATTTTTGCGGTCCCGGCTGGTGGGGGGATCTGGACGTGATTCTTGCCGAGTGCGAAAAGCGCGGCATGAAGGTCTGGATCTTTGACGACAAGAAATACCCTACGGGCTATGCCAACGGCTTGATTGAGACCAAGTATCGGCACCTGCGTCAGCGCGAGATCATTGAGGAGCACATTGACGTCATGGGTCCCGCGCCGGACACCTCTTTTCTGGTCAGCAAGACCTGGGAGGATGACGAGATCCTTGGTGTATATGCCTTCAGACGTTGCGACGAGGGCGAGCAGATCACGGGGGATTACATCGATCTGACCCCCACGCTGACCGAGGGCTATGCATATTTTGACGTGCCCGAGGGACTTTGGCGCGTGCACATTTATACCAACACGCGTCGCGGCAATCGCGATAACTATATTGATATGGTATCTGCCGAGTCCTGCAAGGTACTGCTGGAGGCGGTTTATGAGCCGCATTACGCGCATTATGCCAAGTACTTCGGCAATACCCTGGTCGGCTTTTTCTCGGATGAGCCCATGTTTGCCAACGCCATGGCAACCAGACACTCGGTTGACCCCAGCGGACATGAACGTCCTCTTGGCACGGTGGGTATGGCACTGCCGTACAATCCCCGCGTCATCGAGCTGATGAGCCGGGAGATGGGAGAATACGCGCTGCCTTATATGGCTGAGCTGTGGTTCTGGAGCGAGCATGCACCCGTGACGCGCCTTGCATACATGAATGCCATTACCACGCTGTACCGTGATAATTTCAGCTATATGCTGGGCAACTGGTGCCGCGAGAGAGGCGTGATGTACATTGGTCATATCATTGAGGACTACAACTGCCACGCACGCCCTGCAGTGGGCGCAGGACACTATTTCCGTGCGCTTGAGGGGCAGGATATGGCAGGCATTGATATCGTGCTGCATCAGGTTATGCCGGGTATGGCACATCATATTCATAACGCAAGCCTTGGCACAGGACTTTCCGATCCCGCGTTTTACCATTACGTGCTGGGTCAGCTGGGCGCATCCTTGGCGCACCAGTATCCGCAAATGAAGGGCAGAGCCATGTGTGAGGAATTCGGTGCTTACGGCTGGGCAGAGGGCTGCACCATGATGAAATGGCTGACCGATTTTCTGCTGGTGCGCGGCATCAATCATTTCATTCCGCACGCATTCTCACCCGATTATCCCGATCCCGATTGTCCGCCGCACTTTGGCGCCGAGGGGCACGATCCGCAGTTTGACGGCTTCCGCCATCTGATGCACTATACCAATAAGGCAGCGCATCTGCTTTACGGTGGTGAGCACGTTACCTCTTGTGCCGTGCTGTACCATGCCGAGGGCGAGTGGATGAACCAAAAGGGCGACTATACCTTTACACAGGTGCCTGCAAAGGCGCTGCTGGATGCACATCTGTGCTATGATATTCTCTGCCTTGAAATGCTGGAGAAGGCTGAGATCGCTTTCGGTAAGCTGGTTGTCAACGGTGAGGTGTACGGGGCTTTGGTTGTGCCCTATGCCAAGGAAATCCCCGATGCACTTGCCGCGCAGATCAAGCGCTTGTGCAAGGCAGGCGTTCCCGTGCTGCACTGCACCGGCAGAGCAGAGGGGCTTGACGGTGAGATTGTCAGCGAAAAGGAATTGCCCGAACGCATTCGCGCATTGGGGCTTGCGGATATTGACGTGCAGGGCAATTGCCCGCTGCTGCGCCACTATCACGTGCGCAGAGACGGTGCGGATGTATTCATGTTCTTCAACGAGGACAGCGTGCACACCGCCAAGGCAATTGTTACGTTGCCCGTGCAGGGTGACTTTGTGCGCCTGCGCATGATTGAGGATGCCATGTATGCCGGCAGAGCGGAAAACGGCAAGATCGAGATCGAGTTGCTGCCGGGTCAGTCCGAGATTCTGGTATTCGGTGCGGACGTATCAGATCTGCCCGTGCTTGGCACGCCCAAGAGCGCAACCGTGCTGACACCCACTTATCACGTAGAGCTGGCAGATTCGGATGACCTTTCTGCATTCTATGATTACAAGACCACAAGCGTGCTTGGCAATATCACGGCAGCAAGCGAAAAGCCCGCCTTCTCGGGTCGCATGCGTTATACCTTTGCGCTGCAGCTTGACAAGGTGCCTGCGGGTGCTGTGCTGGATCTTGGCAGAGTCGGACAGACCGCGCGCGTATGGGTCAACGGCAAAGATGCAGGCATTCGCATCACCGCACCGTATGCTTTCCCGATTGAGGAATTGCTGGGAGCAGGGGAGAACACGGTCACCATAGAGGTGGCAAACACCTTGGTTGGTAAGCACCGCGATAAATTCTCGCATTGCATGCCCATCACCCCCTCGGGCTTGTTCGGTCCCGTACAGTTGGTTGAATACTAAAAACAAATGGAGCAGACCCGTGGGTCTGCTCCATTTTTTATTTCTTTTTGAGTGCAAGTGCGCCAAGCATCAGCACAGCGACAAAGGCGGCACCAACGATGCTCTTGCAGCCACGCTCTTGTGGGGGGATCTCTGCGTCAGCTTCGGATTCGAGTGACTTTGTTTCGCCCTTTGTACTTGCCTGGTTATTTGTTTGCGCTTGGGTTTCGGGTTCGGTGGTCTCGGGTTCCGTAGTCTTGGACTCCGTAGTTTCCGGCTCGGTGGTTTCGGGTTCCGTAGTTTCCGGCTCGGTGGTTTCGGACTCCGTAGTTTCCGGCTCGGTGGTCTCGGGTTCCGTAGTTTCGGGCTCCGTAGTTTCGGGTTCCGTAGTTTCGGGTTCCGTAGTTTCGGGCTCGAGCTTAACGGATATTTCAATCACTGCCAGCAGATAGTGCGGACAAGCCTTGCCGGGATTGGCAAGACGCCCGTAGATGGCAAGCGTGTGGTCGCCCTCGGGCAGCGTTGTGCAATCGTAGGTCAGTGCGTTGGGGGATTCACCGGTTGCGTTATTGCCGATTTGTGCAGGAGCCGCCGTGCTGTCATATTCGCATGCAAGCTGCTGTGCGCTCTGTCCGTCCACCGAAATCCAAAACGATTCAAATGCCAAAGATGCAAAGGCATTGGCAGCAATTTGCACGCGCTCGCCCTTGTACATTTGCAGATCGGCAAGGTACAGAGTGCTGTTTACCACCGCCTCGGACGTTTGGGGTGCGGTGAGCGAAAACTCATAATCCACCATGCTATCCGCTGCTGCATAGGTGCTGCATGCACCCTGTGCGGGATCAGGGCTCTCTGTTTTGCCCTCGTAGACGGGAATCAGAAAATGATAGGGAAGGTCTATGCACTCCATCGCGTAAAGAGAATTGAACATGGTGCGTGCCTCACTGAGCGCGGCGCCCACGTTTTGCATGTACTGTCCCCAGAAATTACGCGAGGAACGGGGATCTACGTTGAATTTTTGCAAATACAGCGTGTTCTGGTAATCGCCCACGTATTTGCTTGTCAGCTTAAAGGCACCGCCGTAAATGGCTTTGGCAGGCGTATCCCAGGCAGCACTGCCACCCCATTGCTCAGCCATTTCCTCCGTGCCTTTTTGCGCTGCCTTCATAGCCCCCAGATAAATGGCAAAGGTGCCTGTTCCCGCAGCGCCTACGTTGAAATAGTTGTAAAGCCCGTTGTAGGCAAGCAGCTCCTCTTGCGTATGCCCCGAATCGGGGGCTAACACCTGCTTACCGTTCTCGGTCTGAATCTGATTTTCGTAATAATACCACAGCTTGTCACCGCAATTTCCCTTGACCAAGGGGCTGTTGCCGGCAGCACCCTGCTCCTGTCGCAGTCTGGCTGCCAAGTGCAAAGGGTCTACGTTGAGCGCCTTGCCCACCTCGACAAGGTAGGCGGCATAGGTCACGTCGTCATACAGCACCGTCTCTGCCATAAACGTGCCGCGCAGTGCGCTCTCCACGGTTGCAACGCTTACGTGCTCGGAGTATTTGAGATCCTGAAACATGAAAATATCCTTTTCATTCAGGAAGTTTTCAGGGTCCATGAAATAGGCAACCGCCTGCTCGGATGCCGCATACCACCCCGAATCGTAAAGCTCGGTGTTGGTAGCATGGCGGTAGGGCGCGTAGCTCTCGCTTTTGTGAATGAGATTGGTTTTGGGGTTTTCGGTCTCCTTGCCAATCACGTATTCCCACGTGTATGCAGCGTTGAGTTTGGTGACCGGCAGCGGCTCAAATTCCCACGTAGGATGCAGCATGTGCAGCTCTGTAAGCCGCTCGGCATAAGAGGTGGGGAAGCCCTTGTCGATCAGCGATTGGGTATACGCATCGTCTTGGTCGGGCGCGGCTGATGCAAAAAAGCACAAAGCCGAGCACAAGAGCGCGCAGATAAGCAGCAAGGTCAAAATTCGATTGGATTGGCGCGTCATACACTCACCTCGGCAGTGGGAATCCAGGATGCAAACAAGGAGTGCTCGCTCCATTCATTTCCTGCCGACGCATAGTCGATCAGCGTCAGCAGCTCGCGCTCGGTCTGCACCTCGGCACGCAAAAAGCCGCCGCAATCCGAGGGCATGATGCGAAAATCGGTCACGCTTGTACTGCTTATGGGCTTGAGCGGATCCTCTGTGTAGCGATTGTCACGGCAAAGCAGGATCGCGCCGTAGGTAAAGGCGCAGAAATTGTCACCTGCGCGGTTGTCACCGTGCGGTGCAGGATGGCAGGTAAGGGGAATATCAAAGGCAACCGTGATTTCATCTCCCACCTGCCATACACGTGTGATGGGCAGGTAAGTGCCGCTCTTGCCCGGGATCAGCTTGCCCTGACAAATGGCATAAAAATCCTGCGCAAAGCCGGGCACGCGCAACCAAAGCGTCATGGGCTCACTTGTATCCGAAGCGGTGACGCGAATGGTGGCAGCCCCCAGCATGGGATAGCGGGAGGATACGGCAAAGCTGATGCTGCCGCCCTTGCAGGGCACGGTAAAGCTGCCGTTTTCATACAGGTTGAGCACGCAACCATCCTCGGTTTTCATGGCGTAAAGATAAGGCGCCATGCAAAGTCCGGTCGGACCGTTTGCCGTGCAGCAGGAAAGGTCAAACCCTTTGATATTAAAGGAGAAATTAACGCGTGGATTGCGTTGACCGTTGAATCTGGGGAAATACTCGAAGAACTGCCCGTCGGGGCGCAGAGCACCTATGATGGCATTGTACAAGCTGACCTCGAGCGCGTCCGCATATTTGACCTCCCCGGTCAGCGTCAGCAAACGGTTGCAAAGGCGCATCCAGTAAACGGTCACGCAGGTCTCCATCATCAAATCAATATCGGGGTTGGTCTGGTTCATTTTGGTCAGATTCCATTGCTCACCCGTGCCGGGACCGAGATTGCGCGGCGCATCCGCACCACCCGAGCCAAGCAGCGTGATCTCCTGCTCGTATACCTTATCCCAAAAGAGCAGGGCAGTTTGATAAGCCGCCTGATCGCCCGTGCAGGCATAAAAGCCCAAAAGACCTTCAAAACAGGACATCATCTCGTAAGCCTTGGCAATCGATTCCTTGGGATTGCCGTTGTTTCCGATCTGCCAAGGGTCCTTGCCCGCGCGAATGGCATCAAACATATGCTCGCGCTTACAGCAGCCCACGTCCACGATATGCTGTGCCAGCTCCATGGCAGCACTCTCATCACAAATGGCGTAAAGCTGCATGAGCGGATCGAGAATGGAAGAGGATTCAATGCCGCAGAAAGCCCAGCCGGTTTCGGTGATAGGCGTTTTGGGCGCAGCACCGACCTGCGCATTGGTGTATTGCACCATGCGGCAGCAGGCGGAAAGCACGCGCTCATCCGCTGAAATGCGGTAGTAGGCAAGCAAGCCCATCAGTGCATATTTGCGCTCCCACAAATCGCTGCCGCAAGCCCCCTTTGGCTGGGTCTGTTTTTTTGTGGTGCTCAGGTCGCCGTCCGCATCCTGCAGAGAGAGCAGGTCGTCCACGGCGGTCCTGATGATGCAAAGCAGCTCTTGATCCTGCGTGTATTCATACGTCATGCAGGCGGCGCGCATCAGCTTGCCCCAGAATTCTCCCGTGGCAAAAGCATCGGTTCGATAGCGGAAATAATCCGCCAGCGCGTGCATGTCTATTTTCTTGAGCGTCTGCTCGCATACAAGCCGCAGCTTGCTATCTATGATTCCGTGCATTTGCACGTCCTTGACGTCAAGCGCACAAAGCTTATCCGAAATGGCGTAGGACATATTCCACCTCCGCGTGTTTGATACTTCAGTATACCATAATTGTGGGAAAATGTAAAGGGAAAAGATACAAAAAGAGCGACCCCCGCGGTCGCTCTTGGAAAATACATGGTATGAGCATAACACTAACTCTGATCTTTGAAATTTTTATTGTAAACGATTTGCAATACAATGAAAGCGGCAATGCAAACAAAGCCAATGATGGTCATCCATCCCGTGCTGATAGGAATATGCAAAGCCTCCAATAGTTGAGCGGTACTTTGAGGCCCCGACAATTCTTCATATAGCCAAAACAGCATAAAAGCCAGAGCGGCAAATAACAGCAAATATTGTACAATCAGTAAGAATATCTTAATTGTTTTTCTTTTCATATGATGTCCTCTTGAAAAACGTAAGGATATCTCCATCTACCTATATAGTCGCAATTTTAGCCGAAAAGTTCGGTGTTTTTTGAAAAATTTTGAAAATATCTTGTATTTTTATTTTAGCATGATTCTCAATGGATGTCAAGAGAGCACCATCCTGCATGGGACGGCGCCATGCCGCAAGCGGCAAATGTCCCGAGCTGTGATGGGCTTGCGGGGATGTCTGCGCTGTGAAAATAAGAAATGTAGGGGAAGGTATTACCTTCCCGCCCGCGAAGGGGAGGTTGGCGTTCGGGAGGCTCCGTTCGTTCACTGTTTACGGGCGGGAAGATGATATCTTCCCCTACACGATGCTCTTTGTGTACGCGTTTATCTCGCAATATCGCACTTTCTCTTGACAAAATAATCAATTTGGGGTATAATGCTAAACAGAAAAGTAGGCTTTTTTACAGGAGGTTATCATGAAAAAGGTATTTAAGATGGAAGATCTGGATTGCGCACATTGCGCCTCCAAAATGGAAGAGGGCATTAAGAAGATCGAGGGTGTGACCTACGCAAGCGTCAGCTTTATGGCGCAGAGACTGACTGTGGAGGCGGATGCGGATCAGTTTGACAGAATCATTCCCGAGATCGTCAAGGTAGTCAAAAAGGTCGATTCCGATTGCAAGGTGATTATAAAATAATGAAGCTGAAAAAGAGTCAGAAAAGGGTACTGGTCCGCATCATTGTAGCGGCTGTTTTGCTGCTGCTTTGCCACGTATTGATTGGTGGACACAGCCATTTCGGAGAAAACCACGGGCATGTTCATCTGCCCGATTGGGCGGCTGCCTTGTGCTATCTGGTGCCGTACCTGATCATTGGTTACGATATTCTTTGGAAGGCTGTGCGCGGCATTTTCAGCGGACAGGTATTCGATGAGAATTTTTTGATGGCTGTGGCAACCATCGGCGTGCTCTCTATCGGTCTGTTTCCCGATAAGGAGCCCGAGTATTTAGAGGCGGTCATGGTCATGCTGCTGTATCAGACGGGCGAGCTGTTCCAAAGCATTGCCGTGGGTAAGAGCAGAAATGCCATCGCGTCGCTCATGGAGATCTGCCCCGATACAGCAAATGTGGAGCGAGAGGGCAAGATCGAGGTGGTTGCCCCCGACGAGATTGCGGTGGGCGATATCATTGTCATAAAGCCCGGCGAGAAGGTACCGCTGGACGGTACGGTCATTGAAGGGCAGAGCAGCCTGAACACGGTTGCGCTGACCGGTGAATCCAATCCGCGTGACGTCGCGCCCGGCGACGGTGTGATCAGCGGCTGTATCAATATGAACGGCGTGCTGCGCGTGCGCGTGGAAAAGGAATTCGGTGAATCTACCGTTTCCAAGATCTTGGAGCTGGTGGAGACCTCGGGCGATAAAAAATCCAAGAGTGAGGCTTATATTTCGCGTTTTGCGCGCTGGTATACCCCCATTGTGGTGTGCTCGGCAGTCGCGCTTGCGGTGCTGCCGCCCCTGATTCTGGGCTTGGTTAACGGCTGGGAGAATGCGCAGTGGAGCGAATGGATCTTAAAAGCCATCAATTTCCTGATCATTTCCTGTCCCTGCGCGCTGGTCATTTCGGTGCCCATGTCCTTCTTTGGCGGTATCGGCGGTGCTTCGCGAAAGGGCATTCTGATCAAGGGCTCCAACTATCTCGAGGCACTTGCCAAGGCGGAGTGCGTGGTATTTGATAAAACCGGCACGCTGACCAAGGGCAATTTCAAGGTGACAGCCATTCATCCCGAAAAGATTGACGAGCAAGCGCTGCTGGATCTGGCGGCTACCGCCGAGAGCTATTCGGATCATCCCATCTCACGCTCGCTCAAACAGGCTTATGCCAAGGAAGTGGATAACAGCCGCGTGGGTGAGGTGCGCGAGATTGCAGGGCACGGCATCAAAGCCATGATCGACGGCAAGCAGGTTTGCGTTGGCAACCGCAAGTTTATGCGCAGCATTGGCGCGCAGTGGCACGAATGTGACGCGGTGGGTACCGTGGTACACGTAGCCGTGGACGGGGAATACGAGGGGCATATCATTGTGTCCGATGAAATCAAGCCGGATGCCAAGGCAGGCATTGAAAAGCTGCGCCGTCTGGGTATAAAAAAGACCGTGATGCTGACGGGTGACGCCTCTGCTACCGGCAAGGCAATCGGTGATAGCCTTGGTGTGGACGAGGTGCACAGCGAGCTTTTGCCCGAGGGCAAGGTGAAAAGACTGGAGCAGCTGATCGCGCAGAAATCCCCCAAGAAAAACGTGGTGTACGTGGGCGACGGCATCAACGATGCGCCCGTGCTTGCAAGGGGAGACGTTGGCATTGCCATGGGTGCGCTTGGCTCGGATGCTGCCATTGAGGCGGCTGACGTGGTGCTCATGGATGATAAGCCCTCCAAGGTGGCAACCGCCATTCAGATCAGCCGCAGAACGCTTGGCATTGTCAAGCAGAATATTGTGTTTGCCATTGGCGTCAAGGTCGTGGTACTGATTCTGAGCATGCTGCCTTTTATCGGCACGCTGCCGCCTATCGTGGCAATTTTTGCTGACGTGGGCGTGATGATCCTTGCCGTGCTCAACGCCATGCGTGCGTTATATGTTCCAAAAAAATAAGTGCAGTTTTGTACAAACAGCCAAAAACGGCGGAATGCTCTTGCATTCCGCCGTTTGCTTTGCTATAATGTAAGGTACAGAATGGTTATTTCTGACCATACTTTCACACAAAGAAAGGAACATAACATGAAAAGAAGAGTGCTGATTACGGCAATCGTTTTGCTGCTCTGCGCCTGCATGGTTGCGGGCATGCTGATCACAAGTCGCGCAAATGCGGGCGGCTCTGCCGTACAAACTACACTGACCAACCTTTCAAACGCGAATTCGGTTGCAACGAGAGGCAACAAGATCGGTGTGACTCCGCTTTCGGTGTCCGCATCCGACAGCACCGTGTTTGATACGTCCAAGCCCAATCTGCTGTACGATTTCAGCTCGTCCAAGCCGGCAGAGAGCTTTGCAAACGGTCACGATACCGTGCACAGCGAAGAGGATGGGTATTATTCCTTCCTGATTACCGGCAGTGACCCCTACGTGTGGCTGGGTCAGCCCAATATCAAGTGCAAGGATGCACAGTATGCGCTGATCTACTATCGCACCGAGTGCGCTGCAATGGGCGAATTCTTTGTACAGAGAAGCGATAACGTAAACATGGGTCAGCCCGGTTCTCACATGGACTGGAATTACAATGCCTCGGGCGAGTGGGAATCCCTTGTCGTGCATTGCACCTCGTGGGCAGATTCCTCCTCCAGTATCAACGTGCTGCGTATTGACCCCTTGGCAAACGGTGCGTTTGTCAACGGCGAGACCACCATTGATATTGCTTATATCGCGTTCTTCGGCTCTCAGGAGGATGCAGATAGCTTTGATATGACCGAGTATAAGAAGTATCTTGCACACGAGGAGCAGATCAAGGCGGAAGAGGAATCCAAGCGCCAGGAAGAGGAGAAGGCAAACAAAGAGGTTGAATGGGCAGATCCCACTCCCTCCCAGCTTCCCACCTTCGCAGCTGATACCCAAGAGGGCAGCGTGCAGTATGCGGTATCCGAGGACGGTGCCACCGTTACCATTTCGTACCTGCTCAACGGTGAGACGGTCAGCTATACCGTTCCCAACAACGTCAACTACGTCTTTGGCGGCTATGCAGGCACCGATGATCTTGGCAGAAGCCTTTACACGCAGTATTCCACCTATACCACCACCAATCACAAGCAGTCCGTTTCCGATCCCAAGCCCGTAGGCGTTTACGGTGAGGACGGAGAGCACTACGTGGGCATCTTCTATTTCTTGTGGATGGGTGAGCACGGGGATACCGGTGTGTGGGACAACACGCATATTGTGGAAAAATATGGCAATAAGGCATTCAACACAAGCACCTGCAACGCATGGGGCGGAGTTGGTCAGATGCACTACTTTGCAGAGCCCTTGTACGGTTACTACTATTCCAGTGACCAGTGGGTCATGCGTAAGCATATGGAGCTGCTCTCCAATGCAAACGTGGACTTCCTTTACATTGACGTGACCAACGGTTATGAATATTATAACAACGCAGTGCTGCTTTTGGAGGTTTGTCACGAGATGAACCAGCAGGGCTATGATGCTCCGCAGATCGTGTTCTACACCAACTCCAGCAGCGGCAACGTTGTCAGAACGCTTTATAACAAGATCTACTCCAAGAATCTGTATCCCGATACCTGGCTGTACGTGGACGGCAAGCCCATGATCATTGCACAGTACGAGGATAATATCAACGATTTCTTCACCATCCGTCTGCCCCAGTGGCCCAACGAGCCCACCAAGCAGAACGCATGGCCTTGGATGGACTTCCAGTGGCCGCAGAGAACCTTTAAGAATGCGGAGGGCGACAGAGAAGCCATCAGCGTTTCCATGGCACAGCATGCAGGCACCATTCAGTTCAGTGACTCTGCATTCTACGGTGACCGCTCCAACCGCGGCAGATCCTTCAACGGAACCTATGATCTGTTGACCGAGGATTCCTACAAGCTGGGTATCAACTTCCAGTATCAGTTTGACAGAGCCCTGCATCAGAATGCAAAGTACGTGCTTGTTACCGGCTGGAACGAGTGGGTAGCACAGCGCCAGCCCACCGATAACGGTACCATCCGCTTTGTTGATACCGCGTCCCTGGAGTTCTCCCGTGACATTGAAATGACCATTACCGATTACTATTTTGATAACTACTACATGCAGCTGGTTTACAACGTGCAGGCACTCAAGGGTGCTGCTCCCATCATCGTGCAGGACGGTCGCCAGCCGATTAACGTGACCGGTGATTTCTCTCAGTGGGATAGCGTTCCCGTTACCTACTATGACGTAGAGGGTGACACGGTTGACCGTAACGGCAAGGCATTTGGACGCCAGACCATGACCAATACCACCGGCAGAAACGACATTGTTTCGGCTAAGGTGACCCAGGATACTACCTACCTGTATTTCTACGCACAGTGCGCAGATGATATCTGCAAGCCCGTGGCAAATACCTCCTGGATGCAGCTGTTCTTGGACGTGGACGGCAGTGTTGAAACCGGCTGGTACGGCTATGATTTCATTATCAACTACAACGCATCCGAAAACTTTACCACCACCGTTGCCAAGTACACCGGCACGGACGGTGCATACGGCTTTACCGATTGCGGTACCGTTTCCTATCGCGTCAAGGATAATCAGATGATGATTGCAGTTCCCATGGAAATGCTGGGCATCACCTATTATAATCAGCTTTGCATGCAGTTCAAGTGGGCTGACAGTGATACGCTGCTTGACGAAATGGCTGATTTCTATCTGGACGGTGATATGGCACCTCTTGGCAGACTCAACTACGTATATCAGAACTACATTCCCGGTATCAGCACCGATATCACTCCCGCAAACGTGATCACCATGGAGCAGAAGCAGGCAGGTGAGGAAATTACTACCGAGCCTGAATCTTCCGTTGAAGAGACCACAAATGCACCCGAGGCATCCGAGACTGAGGGTGAAACGCAGGAGCAGGCAGGCGGCTGTAAGGCTGTGGCAGGCGGTATGATGGTGCTTGCACTGATGGGCGCTTGCATGATCACCTTCAAAAAGAAGAGAGATTGATGCAATCCTATAAGGCTCATTTATATCAAGCAGAGAACGGCAAGGATTTATATTGCTTGGATATCCGATGCACCTGACGCCCACCGAATTTCGCATTCTGTCCTATTTTTCACAAAGGGAAGGCACAACGGTGGATGCGGATGCACTGCTGGCACATTGCTACCATGGCAAGCAACCGGACGTTTCAAACGTTTCGGTTCGAATCAGCCTGATCAATCAAAAAGCTGCCCGGATCGGTGGCAGACGCTTGATCCGGTTTGTGCGCGGACGCGGATATAAATTCTGCGACGATATCTGATATCAAAAAGGGCAACCGCAATTGCGGTTGCCCTTAATTTTTTGTTGACGGAATCAAAAAGATTTGATATAATATGAAAAAGAACGTTTATGAAAGGAGCAGAACCCATGCAGGATGTCAGAGATATTCCGATCACAGCACTTCGCGGTGTAGGACCTGCCAAGCAAGCGGCATACGCAAGACTGGGCATCTATACCGTCGGGGATCTTTTGTATCATTTTCCGCGTGCGTATGAGAATCGCGGTAACGTCAAAAGGCTGTGCGAGAGTGATGAGCAGAGCAAGACGTCGGTCATCATGACCGTAGGCACGCAGCCCCGTCGCGCCATGATTCGCAGAGGCATGACGCTGGTAAAATTCCGCGCGTATGACGATAGCGGTGATTGCGAGATCGTGTATATCAATCAGGATTACGTGCAGAGCATGTTTCCCGTGGGCTCTCTGTTCCGCTTTTATGGTAAGGTGGAGCGTGACAAGCGCCACTACCGCATGACCTCTCCCGTGGCAGAGCCCGTACTGGAAGGACATCCGTTGCCGCCGCTGCATCCCGTATATCCGCTGACCGAGGGGCTTTCCTCCAAGCAGATCGGGCAGCATATGGAAATGGCACTTGCGCTGGCAGCGCAGGGTCTGGAGGATCCTTTACCCGAGGAGATTCGCACAAGGGAAGGGCTGTGCACCTTGTCGTTTGCACTGCGTGCCATGCACAAGCCTGACGATCTTGCGAGTGTGGAGATCGCCAAGCGCAGGCTGATGTTTGAAGAGCTGTTTTTGTTCGGTGTGGGCTTGCGCAGTGCGCGCCATACCACTGAGCTGATTTCGGCACCTGCGTGTAAAGAGAACGATCTTTCCGCCTTTCTTTCGTTGCTTCCTTATGAGCTGACCGAGGCGCAACGTCGCACCGTGGAACAGATCCGTGCCGATATGGCAAAGCCTTATGCCATGACGCGCATGGTGGTTGGCGACGTGGGCTGCGGCAAAACGGTTTGCGCAGCGGCTGCGGCGGTCATTGCCGTGCAAAGCGGCAGGCAGGCAGCTATTATGGTGCCCACCGAAATTCTGGCAAGACAGCACTATGCCGATCTTGCTCCGTATTTTGAAAAGCTTGGCATGCGCTGCGCTTTGCTGATCGGTGCCATGACGCCCGCGCAAAAGAAAAAGGTGCATGCAGCTATGGCTGCCGAAGATCCGGACGCACGCGTGCAGGTGGTCATCGGCACGCAGGCGCTGCTTTCCGAGGGCGTGGAATTTGCCGCTCCCGGGCTTGTGATTACGGATGAGCAGCATCGCTTTGGCGTGGGACAGCGCGCAAAGCTTTCGGATAAAAACGCGCACGCGCACCTGCTTTGCATGAGCGCAACGCCCATTCCGCGCTCGCTGGCGCTGGTGATGTACGGGGATCTTGCCGTCTCTCGCATTGATACCATGCCTCCGGGCAGGCAAAGGGTGGATACTTTTGCGGTTAACCAAAGCTACCGTGACCGTTTGGACGCGTTTATTCGCAAAAACGTGGACGAGGGCGGTCAGGTATATATCGTTTGTCCTGCGGTGGAAGAGCAGGAGGACGAGGCAGATCTGCTGCTGGAGGAGATCGGCATAGTCAAAGAGAGCAAGCCGCCCTTGCAGGCAGCGGTGCAGTATGCCGAGCAGCTTGCAGAGCGCTTGCAGGGCTATCGCGTTGCCTTTGTGCACGGTAAGCTCAAGCCAAAGGAAAAGGATGCGGTCATGAACCGCTTTGCGGCAGGAGAGATCGATATCTTGGTATCCACCACCGTCATTGAGGTGGGTGTCAACGTACCTAACGCTTGTCTGATGATCGTGGAGAATGCCGAGCGGTTCGGGCTTTCTCAGCTGCATCAGTTGCGCGGACGAGTGGGAAGAGGCACGCGCAAGTCGTATTGCGTGCTGGTTGCGGGTGCTGCGACAGACCGTGAGATCGGTGAGGTGGCGCAACGCAGACTGCAGGTGATGAAAAGCACCTATGACGGCTTTTCGATTGCCGAGCAGGACTTGGCACAGCGCGGACCGGGTGATTTCTTTGCAAAAAATTCGGGCGGCACTATCCGACAGAGCGGTGGCGTGGAATTCCGCCTTGCCTCGCAATGCGGGGATGGGGATCTGCTGACGCGTGCGTTTGCCGCTGCAGACGAGTTGGTTGCTCATGCGCAGATCACGGAACATCCCGCACTGCAAAGTGCTGTGGAGCGCATGTTCGGAAACGAGATCTATCACGATATTCTCAACTGAAATAAAAAACACCCGCGACAGGCGTGATACTCTTAACGGAGTATCACGCCAGTTCTATTCGCCTTTGGCGAGTGATATTGCTACGCAGTGATATTCGGCTCGCGCCGAGTGGTATTCGCTTCGCGAGTTTCAGGGCGAATAGAATACCACTGAAGCCGCAAGGCTTCAATATCACGATTGCGATAGCAATCATATCACTCTTTGCGAGAGCAAAGAATATCACTAAAAGCAGAAAAAGAGAGAGCAAAGCGGTTTTTCTTTCCGCATTGTTCTCTCTTTATGTTTTTATCGCAAGTTTCGCATTTGTTTAACAAATGCATCGGGCTATGCCCATACCCCTATTATAAATTCTCCGATAAGGACATCACCCATAGCGTCGCGGGTGCTTTTATATCTTGATATTACGTTTCGATATCAAAATTCTTCAGAGTCTTGCTCATTGCCTTCTTGAAGGAGTTGGGCTTGGTGGAAGCCACGTTGGTCTTACCGGTCATGAACTTGGATGCGATAGTGCCTACGTAACCGCCCCAGGATGCGTTAAATACGTAACCGATGTCGTAAATGCGGTTTTCCAGAATCAGCTCGATCATAGGTCTGGACTCCTCGTCTCTGGTGGACTTGGAGATCAGGGAAATGTCATAGTAAGCGGGAGTCAGGGTTTCAACAGAGTAAGCTGCCATGGTCTCAACGATTGCGCCAATCTCTTCCAGCTCGGTATCCACGATGGAGATCGGGATGGAAACCATGCCGCCAACCTCGTTCATGTGAGCGTAGTATTCGCCCTGAGCCTCATTGAACATGGGGAAGGGAACGATACCGAATTCGATATCGTAGCTACGCAGACGGATAACGCACTGCATGCACTCCTGGAAGAACAGCGCGTGACCGTCGCCAAAGCACTTCTTGCCGTTTTCCACAACGTTCAGATCACCAATCTGGTTCATATCCAGTGCCACGTTGGAGTCACCGATGATCTGGTAAGCAAGCGGAATTGCGTCAACTGCGCGCTCAACGTCCAGCACGTACTCGGGAACGTCGTTTTCATTCTTTGCAGTCACAACAATGCCTGCTGCATACATCATGCAGTAGCCGGAGTTGCCTGTAACAGCGGTGCCCAGGATATCCTGGTCGTATTCCATCTTGGAGTTACCGTTGAGGTCCTTGGCGGCAACCTTGCACATCTCGTACATCTTCTGGAAGGTCCATTCCTTGTTGTTTACAAGCTCGTAAATATTTTCAAATCCGTTGTCCTCTGCGATTGCCTTGTTGAACATAACGATGAAAGTACCGTCGTTGTCACTGGTCAGCAGGTCACCGGTTGCAAAATAAACCTTGCCACCGATGGAAAGACCGGAAAGTGCCTTCTGGTCCCACCAGGACTGTTCAAAGTTCATGTAAGGAACGTCATTGAGGTTGTGCAGATGACCCTTGGTGGAAATGGTTGCACAGTCACCCAGCTTCTGGATAATGGCGTGGAACTCGCCCGCACCGCCGGCTACGTCCTTATCCACTGAGGAGAAGGGATCGTTTGTGGGAGTTTCCAGAATCTCAATGTCGTATTTGGTCTGAATTGCGTCGTTTCTGCGGTAGACGGCATCGTTGATGGGGTCAGAGTTCAGTTCCTCTGCATAAATATCAACGGTGGTCCATTCAGATGCATCTCTGGTCAGGAACATGACCTGCTTGCCGTCGTAGGTCTTGTCGGGAACCGCAAGGTTAGACAAAACGCTGGTTTCGTCTTCGGTAGCTGCAGTGGAGTTTTCATCGCCGGGGGTGTTGTTTGCACAGCCAACCAGCAAGGAAGCCAACATCAGCACAGCCAGAAGCATAGCCAATAATTTTTTCATTTGTACCTCCGATTATCATGAAATGAAATATGTACATTCATTTTATTATACCCCCACCAAACAAGAAAGTCAAGAAAAAAGAAAGAGATCGGTCAGTTTTGTGAAATCTGTACAATTTACAAGCTTCTGAATTGTGCTTGACAGAGAGAGCGGAATGTACTATAATAGTAGCAATGAGATTTTTTGAGGTATGAGAATGAAGGAATACGTAAGCGTCAGTATCGTATCCGAGCGCAGTGCCGTTAAAGCAGATCTGTTCGATGCGGTATATGAAAAGGAGATTGCGGAGCTGACCGAGGATGTCAGCATTATGGTGCCGGACGAGCTTGAAGGAGAAGAGGAGCGCGAAACGCTGGAGATGATCACTCAAGGGCTTGTGCGTCAGCGAGGCGGCAGAATTGAGATCGTGTATGACGAGGGCGAGCTGAGCGGTATGGAGGGCTCGCGCACGGTGGTATCGTATGCCAAGGGGGAGCCTGATACGGTTTCCATGCTTCGCACGGGTGCTGTCAGCACAGCAATGGTGTTTGAGCGCGGTGTGCGCCATCTTTGCACTTATGAAACGCCCTATATGCCTTTTCAGATCGGTGTATTTGCCCTTGCAGTAGATAACCGCTTGGAGCGCGACGGTGTGATCATGCTGGATTACTTGATCGAGATCCGCGGTGCGCAGGCAGAGAGATGCAAAATGACGCTCAAGGTTACGAGAGCGAAGTAATTTGCATCTGTTTTATCAAAATTCACGAGCTCTATTTCGAGAAATGAGCAATCGAAGCGGACGCGCGCAGAAAGCCGTCCCCGCAGGGGAAGGAGGGCTCCCGTAGCGTAGCGCAACGGGAGGAAGGGGCCGAGCGAAGAGATCGGCACGGTATCAGATCTGCGGATCCCTTGAAAAGCACCGAAATATTCTTAATAATGATCATACAAGGAGTCTGTCATGCCATTGCCATATAACAAGAAAAACAAACCGTTAGCCCAGCGTATGCGCAATCATGCCAATGCCACGAAACAAGAAAACCACTTATGGTATGATTTTTTAAGTAAATATCCCGTGAAATTTCGCAGACAGGCTATGATCGGTGACTTTATTGCAGATTTCTATTGTTGTCGGGCTAAATTGATCATCGAAATAGACGGCAGGCAACATGAAACGGAAAAAGGTATGCACAAGGACGAATTGAGAACCGAAAAATTAGAAGCATACGGAATTCAAGTAATCAGAATCCCGAATCGATGTATTGATAAAGAATTCTTTATGGTTTGTGATTATATAGATCAAACCGTAAAAAGTATAATAGGAGATGCATAATTGCATCTCCTTTTTTCTTTATCCCGGTCTCTTCGCACGGCCCCTTCCCCTCGCTACGCTACGCTGCGAGGAACCCCTTCCCCTGTGGGGACGGCTTTGCAGCGCGCGTCCTGCTTAATCGGTTAACCAAGCAACAGATTTCTTCAATCCTGCTATCGTTTTGGTTTCCAAAACCACGGTACAATTTCGTTTTTGGGCCAATGCTAAATATTTGCGCACATCCAACTCACCACTACCGAGCGAAAGATGGTTTTTCTTGCCTATGGCATCGTGCAAATGCATATGGTGAAGATGATTTTCATTTTGGAGAATATACGGCTCATCCATGCCATTGCATCCGTGATTGTGTCCAACGTCAAAGGTCAATCCAAATACAGATGAATCCAAAAGAATATCCAATCCTTGCTTCTGGAAATCCGGATATCCGTTACAATTCTCAATACAGATTTTTATGTCATCTGTGCCTATGGCTCTTTCGCACAAGTCACGGAAGCTGTAAATGCTTTTTAAGTAGTGATCATTATATACCGCATACAGATCTACTTTTCTGTCAGGCAATGTGAAGTGTTCACCGCGATGAAAGTGCATATTTACGGTTGAAATATGCAGTTGCTTACATAGTGCGATCGTATTCGAAATATACCGCTTGCTTGCATCTGCTATGTAGGTATTGAAATCACTGAAATTTACGTTTTCGTCAAGGTGGATGGTATAGAAGATTCCGTATTGATCGGCAATCTTATTCGCTTGTGCGATATCAATCGAATGAAGGGTGTATTGCGGTAAACTCATACTGATTTCAATGAAGTCAAGATTGAGTTCTTTACAAAGCACAGCACACTCTTCCAAGTCATGTGTTTCTATGAGTGTTGGCATTCCAAAATACATGTGTGATTCTCCTGAATTTCACTAAAGTAGATATATTATAGCAAATATCATCTCCGGTGTAAAGAATACTCAACTAACAGTAACGACCGCCCTCGGGCGGCCGTTTGGTTTTTTATTGAATCTCCTCAATGTTATAAGGCGTAGTCTGGTAGACCAGATAATTGAGCCAGTTGGAATACAAAAGATTTGCGCAGGAGCGCCAGGTGACGATGGGATCGCGGGTCTCATCGTCGTCCGGAAAATAATTTTTGGGCAGCTCGATGGGCAAGCCTGCATTTTTGTCGCGCAGGTATTCCTTTTTGAGTGTGTCTGCATCGTATTCCGAGTGACCCGTGATAAAGACCTGTCTGCCTCTCTCGGTCATGCAGGCAAACACGCCTGCTTCGGGGGAGCTGGCAAGAATGCGGATCTCGGGAACCGCCTCAATGTCCTCTCGCTTGCAGGTGGTATGGCGGGAATGGGGCACCGAGAAGGTGTCGTCAAAGCCACGGAACAAAATCGAGCGCTTATAGTCAAGAGAGTGCTTGTATACGCCAAAAAGCTTTTTTTCCAAAGGATACTTGGGCACACCGTAATGGTAGTAAAGTCCTGCTTGGGCGCCCCAGCAGATGTGGAAGGTGCTGGTGACGTGTGTCTTGCTCCATTCCATGATCTCGCAAAGCTCCTGCCAGTAATCTACTTCTTCAAAGGGCAGCTGCTCCACGGGTGCGCCTGTGATGATCATGCCGTCATATCTTTTATCCTTAATTTGATCAAAGGTCTTGTAAAACGCCAGCATGTGGTCGCCCGAGGTGTGCTTTGCCTTGTGTGTGGCGGTTTGCAAAAGCTCCAGCTCCACCTGCAAGGGGGTATTGCCGATCAGGCGAGCAATCTGCGTTTCGGTCACAATCTTTTGCGGCATGAGGTTGAGCATGAGCACGCGCAAAGGACGAATGTCCTGCGTAATGGCACGCGTTTCAGTCATGACAAAGATGTTTTCCTCCAGCAGTGTGGTAGTGGCAGGGAGCCTGTTGGGGATTTTGATGGGCATGAATATTCTCCTTAAAAAACGTACTTGGATCAGACCTGGGCAAGTGCCTGCTCAAGGTCAGCGATGATATCGGCGGGGTTCTCGATGCCGACAGAGAAGCGCACCAGCTCGGGGCGCACGCCTGCAGCGATCAGCTGCTCGTCGGTCAGCTGTCTGTGCGTTGCGCTTGCGGGATGCAGGGCACTGGTACGTGCATCAGCCACGTGTACTACGATGGCAGCAAGCTTGAGGCTGTCCATGAGTCGTACAGACGCCTCGCGACCGCCCTTAACGCCAAAGGAAATGACGCCGCAGCAGCCGTCGGGCAGATACTTCTGCGCCAGCTCATACTGGGAATCCCCGGGCAGGGAAGGATAAGAGACCCAATCGATCTTGGGATGATTCTGCAAATACTTTGCAACCGCCAGCGCGTTGGAGCAGTGCTTTTCCATACGTACCGCCAGGGTTTCCAGTCCCAGATTGAGAATGAATGCAGGCAGCGCTGCCATGGTGCAGCCAAGGTCGCGCAAAAGCTGCACGCGCACCTTGGTGATATACGCGTTTGCATTGCCGAACTGCTTTGTGTAGATCACACCGTGATAGGATTCGTCGGGCGTGTTCATCTCGGGGAACTTGTCCGAGCCTTCCCAGTCAAATTTGCCGCTGTCCACGATCACACCGCCAACTACGGTTGCGTGACCGTCCATGTATTTGGTGGTGGAGTGCACCACAATATCCGCACCGTGCTCAAAGGGACGGCACAGAATGGGGGTGGCAAAGGTGTTGTCCACGATCAGCGGAATGCCGTGCTTGTGGGCAAGATTGGCATATCTTTCAATGTCGAATACAACCAAAGCGGGGTTCGCAACAGTTTCACCGAAGAACAGACGGGTGTTTTCATCAATCATGGCTTCAATTTCTTCATCCGTCATATCGGGCGTTGCAAAGCGCACCTCAATGCCAAGGCGCTGCAGCGTGACGGCAAACAGATTGATGGTGCCGCCGTAGATTGAGGACATCGAAATAAAGTTCTGACCCGCGGAGGTGATGTTGAGAATAGAGAGCAGGCTTGCGGACTGACCGGAGGATACCAGCATAGCACCCACGCCGCCTTCCATATCCGCAATCTTAGCCTCCACGCATGCGAGCGTCGGGTTGGAGATACGGGAGTACATATGACCGTCAGCCTTGAGGTCAAACAAGTCACCAACGTGGTCTACGTCGGAATATTTGTAAGTGGTGCTTTGCACGATGGGGAGCACGCGGGGTTCACCGTTTTCGGGCTGGTAGCCGGATTGAACGCACTTGGTATCGATCTTATAAGAAGACATGAAAAATCCCTCCTTGGGAATAAAAATACAGTGTTACGGAAAGACGGCATAAGCCGCACTCGCCATAGGTAATACTTACACGTATTATATCATATCTGCGCTGCGATTGCAAGGCTTGATAAGGGATTTTGCGAAAAAATGCCAAGTTTTTTGCCTCTGCCCGATCAAATCCATGAAATTCGCGGAAAATACTTGCAATATTGTTTTCACTGTGGTATAATATAATGTATTTTAGTGCGATGCTATAGAAAGGGTTTGCTTAAATGAAGCGTTTGGAAAACTTTCTTGGAAAGATAGCGGGACTTCTGTTCAGAGCGTTCTGCGTGATATTTGTATACATAGGCTTCCGTCCCAAGGTGATCTATGCCAATCCCGAGCGTAAAAAGAAGGGCTTTGACAAGCCCGTGGTGTTTACCTGTAACCATGTTTCGCACAAGGATGGGCTTGTGATTGCAACCGTGCTGTGGAAGTACCGTATCCATATCCTTTCCGCAAAGGATCAAATGGAAAAAAGCAAGCTGTACTATCACGTGCTCAGCAACAACCGTGCCATTCCCGTCAACCGTTTCGGACTTGATACCGGTTGGATCAAGGAGAGCATCCGTGTGATGAAGGAAGGAAACAGTATGATCATCTTCCCCGAGGGTCACACCTCCAAGACGGGACAGATGGATAGATTCCGCCCCGGATTTGCACTGCTTGCAACCATGGCGGGCAGTGAGGTGGTTCCTGCCGTGATTGACGGCAACTACAAATTTCTGTTTGGCAGACGCTTGCGCGTTGTGATCGGTGAGCCCGAGGCACTCAGACCTGCACAGCAGGGACAGAGAAGCTCGGAGCATCTGCAGGCAGAGGCTGACCGCTTCCGCGAGATTTCGGAAGGACTTTTGGAGTTGGCTCGACAGAAGAAATGATTTTTGGAGGATTTTATGCTTCTTGAACTGTTTTTGACACTTGGCGCGCTTTGCTCGGTGCTGACCGTATTTTTGAATGCGACGCTGGTAACCTCAATTGTGGATATCTGGATCCCCATCGTGCTGTGGATCGTATATTCCATCGCATTCTTCGGACTTTATGTGCTGGCATTCGTGATCATGTCGCTGTTTGTGGATAAGTCCAAGCCCCAGGAAAAGCCCAACCGTTTCTATCTGGCTGTGTTCGTGGAAACCATTGCGCTGTATTTCCGCTTGGCACGTATTGAGATTCGTGTGCGCGGCAAGGAAAAGGTGCCCGCAACCGGCAATTTCCTTCTGGTTTCCAACCATCTTTCCGACCACGATTTTATGTCCATGCTGACCGTACTGCGCGGCAGAAGCATTGCGTTTGTATCCAAGCCTGAAAACTTTGATAAGCCCATCATTGGCAGAATGCTGCACAAGAGCGGATTTTTGCCCATCAACCGCCAGGAGGCAAGAGAGGCGCTGCTGACCATCCGCGAGGTGGCTGAGCGTCTGAAGACCATGCCCATTTCCTATGGCGTATTCCCCGAGGGGACGAGAAACCGCGAGAGCAATAAGGTTCTGCTGCCTTTCCATGAGGGCGTGTTCCTGATGGCGAAAAAGGCGGGTGTGCCGATCGTGATCGTGCGCGTGACCGGCACCGATGAGGTCAAGAAGCGCTCTCCTTGGAGAAAGACGCGCGTGTACGTTGACTTTGTAGACGTGATCGACACCGATACCGTCAGAGCGTGCAGATCTCACGAACTTTCCGAAATGGCAAGAGAGAAGATGGAGGCTGCTGAGGGCTTGCCCGAGATCCCCGAGATCCGTCGCACCTTTAAATACGGAAACAATTAAAAATAGCGCCATAGCGGCGCGGGAGTACAACTATGTTAGAACTGCAACACGTATCTTATTCCGTGACCGATGAGGTAACGGGAAAGACGACCGATATACTTCGCGACGTGAATCTGAAGATTGACGACAGATTCGTCGCCATTACCGGACCCAACGGTTCGGGAAAATCCACGCTGGCAAAAGTGATTGCCGGCATCATCACCCCCACCTCGGGCAAGATTTTGTTTCGCGGTGAGGATATTACCAATCTCGGCATTTCCGAGCGTGCCAATCTTGGCATCAGCTATGCGTTCCAGCAGCCTGTGCGCTTCAAGGGAATTACGGTCAGAGACCTGATCTCTATCGCGGCAGGCAAGGATATCTCTGTGGCGCAGGCATGCGCTTATCTGTCCGAGGTAGGACTTTGCGCCAAGGAATACGTCAACCGCGAGGTCAACGCATCCTTGTCGGGCGGTGAGCTCAAGAGAATTGAGATCGCCATGATCAACGCAAGAAACACGCCCTTCGCCGTGTTTGACGAGCCTGAGGCAGGCATTGACCTTTGGAGCTTTGGCTCTCTGATCACGGTATTTGAGCGTATGTATGAAAAGAACAAGGGCAGCATCCTGATCATCACGCACCAGGAAAGAATTCTGGATATTGCGGATACCATCATTGTGCTTGCCGAGGGTCGCGTGAGCGCGCAGGGCAGCAAGGAAGAGATCCTGCCCGATCTGTTCGGCATGCAAAAGCCCTGCAGAGCAATCGTGGGAGGTGAGGGCTGATGGCAAAGAATATGACTGCTATTGAAAAGAACCTGCTTTCCGAGATCATGGATCTGGAGATCGTGCCCGAGGGCGCGTACAACATTCGTGCAAACGGTGAGAGTGCAGACAGACACACCACTGCCAATATCGATATCGTAACAAAGACGGATAAGCCCGGAATCGATATCATCATCAAGCCCGGCACTAAGAACGAGCGCGTGGATATCCCCGTGCTGCTGACCAAGACCGGCTTGAAGGACCTTGTATATAACGATTTTTATATTGGTGAAGACGCTGACGTGCTGATCGTTGCAGGCTGCGGCATTCATAACGCAGGCGACGAGCAGACCGCACACGATGGCATTCACAGCTTCCACGTGGGCAAAAATGCCAAGCTGAAATACGTGGAAAAGCACTATGGCGAGGGCGAGGGAACCGGTGAGAAGGTGCTCAACCCCACCACCGAGATTGAAATTGCCGAGGGCGGCTACATGGAAATGGAATCGGCACAGCTTGGCGGTGTGGATTCTACGGTGCGCGTCACGCGTGCCAAGCTTGCCGATCGCGCAACGCTTGTGATCGGTGAGAAGATTATGACCCATGGCAAGCAGACTGCCGTGACCGATTTTACGGTGGACCTGGACGGTGAGAATTGCGGCGCGCACGTCGTATCCCGTTCGGTTGCCAAGGATGAATCCCGCCAGACCTTCCTTTCCTGCATCAACGGCAATAATTTGTGCTCGGGTCACACCGAGTGCGATGCCATCATTATGGACCAGGCGCGTGTGGACGCAATCCCCAAGGTGGCGGCAAACCACGTGCAGGCTTCTCTGATCCACGAGGCTGCCATTGGTAAGATTGCAGGCGAGCAGCTGATCAAGCTGATGACGCTGGGTCTTTCCGAAAAGCAGGCGGAAGAGCAGATCATCAACGGTTTCTTGCGCTGATATGGCACATCCCATCAAGCATTTTATCACCATCACGCGGCATCGGCATAAGGTGATCGAACACTGCTTTTGCGCAGGGATCGGATGGCAGGGCTTGTTCCACGATCTTTCCAAATACAGCCCCGCAGAGTTTATTCCGGGTGCGCGGTATTATGCGGGAGATCGCAGCCCGGGAGAGCTGCAGCGTAAGGACGTTGGCTATTCCGAGATGTGGATGCACCATCAGGGAAGAAACAAGCACCACTATGAATATTGGTTTGACTACGTTCCCGCAGCGCGCGGTTATGCACCGGTCAAGATGCCTGTCAGATACGTAGCGGAAATGTTTTGCGACAGAATGGCTGCCTGCAAGATTTATCAAAAGGAAAAATACACTGATCGCAGCGCCCTGGATTATTTTATGGGCGGACATGCAAGAGAACGCATGCACCCCGAAACGGCAGCACTGCTCCAGAGCTGGCTGAGCGTGCTTGCAGAGCAAGGGGAGAAGGCAGCGTTTCAAACCGTACGCGCAGCGGTCAGAAAAAAAACGTATTGATTTTTGGTCAATTCGGAGTTGGAGGCGATTTTTGTGAAGGTAAAGCTGATCAGCTTTGCAATCGTTTTGATATGTTTACTCTCTGTAGTAGCCGGAGGGCTTTTATCCGTGCACCGCAGTGAGGGCAGAATTTTAACCCCCGAGATGCAGGAGCAGCTCGAGGATTTTGTGGAACAAGTTTTCCCCGAGGCGGCACAATAACGCCGTAAAACTCACAATAAAAAAGCAGGACAGAGAACGTGCAAGTTCTCTGTCCTTTGTGTTTTTTAATCGGAGTTCTGATCCAGCAGAGCACCAAGCTTTGCGCGCAGCGCATAGAATTCTGCCTGATCGGTGCTGTATTCGTACATGCTGGTCGTCCAGGTGGAGATCAGACCGTCCACGGTCTCTTCTCCGTAAATCTCTTGCAGCATGGTCAGATAATCGAAGTCCTCCAAGCCATCGCGCACGCATTCCATGCGAAGGGCGGGAATGGGCTCGCGGTCTGCAAAGAAAATTCCGGAATAGAACAAAATACCGTTGCCGTAGATGTCAATGCCGTCAGATTCGCGCTTTTCATGCACGGGGTTCAGACCCACCAGCCACTCGTTACCGGTAGGCTGAATGATCTCGGGAGCACCGCTCCAGTCGTTCATGGAGTAGTAAAGGAAGCCGTCCACGTCATAAAGCTTTTGCTGCCAGAACAGCGTTCTGCAGTTGACTGCATCCGAGTTGATATCAAAGGTGATCTCGGGCTTGTTGGGAAGTCTGGTAATATACCACCAGATCTCGTCGCCGCCCTCTGCCTCTGCCTTCATGCGGTCGCGGAAGGTGCCCATCGAGGATTCCGCAATGACAGGCATGCGGTAATAAAGATCGGGGTTCTGCTTCCATTCCGCATAGGTGTGGAAGAAGAAATTGTGCGGACACCAAGCGGTGACCGAATCGGATACGTAGGAGAAGAAGTCTCCACCGGCAACCATGCTGTCAAGGTGCATGGGCACGATCAGCTTGTAGCCCGGGAAATGCTGCTTGAGCAAATCTCCCGCAGCGTTGATGCGGTTGAGATCATTGAGGTTCATGGGCTCGTCAACCGGGTAGAAATAAGCCTTGTCCAGCCATTCTTGCTTTTGCGAGAGCACGGCGTAGGCATTTGCCACGTTGGTGGCGTTCAAATCGGTCTTCCAGCCCAGCGTCTGGAAGCACTGTACGCGCGGATCATCCAGATACTGCATCAGGATCTCGCTGTCAAATCTGCCATCCTTGTTCTGAACGGGCAGGGAATAGGGATTGATACGGTATTTGAGCGCGAATTCGTAATATCCGTGAATGAGTGAGCGTCCCTGATAGTCGGTCACCTCACCGGGATAGTCGAGATACGTGACGTAAATGCTGTAGCTGTCCAGATCCATCAGCGTTTTGCAAGAGGGAGTCAGAGGCAGCGAGAAGTTCCAAACGTATGCGAATACGGTGGCTTTTTTGATCTCGTTGCCCTGCGCATCGGTCACGGTAAAGGTTGCGGTGTATTCACCTGCGGGAGCACCGACGGGCGCGCTTGCCTTGATGACAAATGCCTGATTGGTGCCCGCCTTGATATCAAAGCCGTTGTTTTTTTGCTTGTTGGGGATGATCGCACCGGTCGAGTTCTGACCGTTTTGACGATCGGTCATCTCCTGATCGGGCGTGTATGTGACCTTAGGCAGGGGCTCAATGACCGTTTTACCGCCGATGTCGGTAAAATAGTAGCCCCAGCGCAGCTCGCTTGGCAGCACGTCGCCATGCTCGTTGGTAAAGTCTGTCAGGTAGACGCGCAAGCCCTGCACGTCAGTCTCAGGGGAAAGCAGCACCTGACAGCCCTCGGTTTCATTGCCTGCCAAAAAGATCTGGTAGCTGGCATTGCCGTTGGAGGTGGCTACGTTTTGTGGGGTGCGGTTGTAAAGGTGGTCAAACCACATGCTCAGCGTTGCATCCTCGTGCTCGGCAACCAAAGGCTTGTAGGAATCAAACGAGGTAGAGGGCAGCTGCACGCCTGTAAGCAATGCCTGTGCGTCTGCTTTTGCTTGGTCGCTGATCGGAATGCCCACGGCATCCATGTCAAGATTCAGAGATGCATAATAAGCGTCCGCATCGGGCAAAAAGCGGATCTCGGCTACCTGCAGTGTCTCGCCTGCCGAGAGCGCGCTGATCATGTAGTCCATGCGGAATACGGAGACCTCATCCTTCCACTTGCTCTGTTGGCTCATATCGAACAGGACGTATTGCCAGTCGGTGTATGCGGGATTGAAGGAGCCCGAAACCATAGCGTCACCCATGATGCCGCTCATGCCCTTAGCCTTGTAAAAGAGCTCGAAGGTGCCATTGGAGCAGCCCAGGCTGCGAACCTTGAGCATGACGTAAGGGGTGCTGTTGATATCGGTAGGATCCATGCCCAGGTGTCTGTAAAACTTGGTGCAGTTGAAGGTCACGTTGGGGTCGTTGGCGCCTGCTTGATTGATGGTCAGGGAAACGTATTTTTCTCCGCCTTCATCGGACTCGATTGAAATTGTGCACTGACTTGGCGAGCCAAAGCATCGCTCCAGCTTTTCATTCTCCAACAAGTCAAAGTCAATGATACAATTCTCGGGCAGGGGATCCTTTACGTCCTCTGCGGTGGTCTGCTCGCTCTCGGAGCTGTCGGGCTCCTGCGTGGAGCTTTCTTGCTGCGAGGCGGATTCGCTCTGTAAAGGCTCGGTTGTTGTATCATCTGTCGTGGGCGGTGCTTGCTCACCCGTGCATGCGGCAAGCAGAACTGTTGCCAGCATTGCAAGTGACAAAAGCGAAATCAGAAGCGATCTTTTCATAAAAAAACTCCTTTTTCTAAATGCGTTTATTTTCCAAACCTGCCGCGCAGTGCCCAGAAAGCCTGCGCGTATTTATAAGCGCAAAAATCGGGTGCCCCGGTGATCTCCCACGTGCCGTGTGCAGTGGTCAGCGCGAGCTTGACCTTGTCAACGGGAGAAAGAGCAGCGACCGAATCCAAGGAAAATCCGACCGTGCGCGTGCCTTCCTTGCCGTCCTCGAAGCGTAAGAGCAGCTTTTGTCGCGTCATGATCAGTGTGCCGAACAACGGCTCATCCGCAGGCACGCGATCCACTGAGAAAATGGTCACGCCATTGTCGCGATACAGCTCGTCATTCATGGAGTCAAAATGCATTTTGAGCCACGAGACCTGATAATCCATCCACATATCGACCGTGGAAATGGGCGTCTCGCAGTTGAGAAATACGAATTTTCCTGCCTCAGTATAGTTTGCCGTCATACCGCAGCCACGGCAGCTGACGTGCTCGCCCGAGGAATACAAGAGAGAGTGCTCGCGGCATCTGGGGCAGACGTAAAGCACGCGCTCCAGCTTTTCGGCACGGTGCTTGCTTTTGTAGATCAGCCCAAGGCCGCTGTCGTTGATGCACAGCGTGCGGCTGATCAGCTCATGCAGCTCTCGGTCGCTCATCAAAGCATATTCTTCCGGGGTGATGGTTTTTTCATATCGTCCGATAAAGGGACCCTTGCGTCGCCCCTCGCTCCAACGGGGCAGAGCGCCGGCTCCGCCATGCAAGGTGTAGAGCACAACGGGAACCTGCAGAGACCGGATCAGCGAAACGGTTTGCTCACTCAAAGCGCGCGGCGCTGCGCCATAGGGTGCTTGCCCTGTGGGGAACAGACACACGCTGCCGCCTTCATGAATCACCTGCTTGATTTTTTGTACGCAAGCGCTCGACCACAAGGGGGCACAAGGCTTTTGCATGATGGGGGCGGTGAGCAGATCTCCCAGCTTTTGCATGGGATTTCTGCGTGCCGCCTTGGTTTGCACGCAGTAAACGGGATAATCAAAGGCAAGGCGCACCAAGAGCTCGTCCTGCAGCGTTTGCGCATTGCAAAGAATCAGATGCGCGCCTTTGGGCTTTTGCTCAATTTTTTTCGTACGAAAGCCTGCATAAGCCGAGGCGTAGATCCTGCCTGCCACGCGATACAGCATGAATGTGGCGGGATGATAGGATCGGCAATGCATGCTTTCGGTGCTTTTTTCTGTTTGCTTGTTCATTGTCGTTTACCCGAACGTATCAGGAGAGATATTCTTATCCGTAGTGGTAATGATCTGACCGGGGTAGTCACTGTCCACCAGCAGCTCCACCAGCACGCGCACGTTGCTGTCTGTCGTCAGCGTCAGGTAGATCAGGTCATAGCCATACAGAGATTTGTCCGAGGAGGTGTAGGTAGGGGTCACAACCATCATATCACCACCCTTTTCAAAGGATACGTCAAAGGTGGCAAAATCCGCTTCGGTCGCGGAGCGGTAGATCAGCAGATGATGGGTAGAGGTGCCGTCCCCGTTGTTACAAACGCGGCGCAGCACGTAGTGCCCGATGCTGTCGCGCTCACTGTCTGCGCAAAGAGTCAGCCACTCGGCAACCGCAGCATTCCCTGAAGCGGATTCCTTGGAAATACCGGTTACCCAGCTGCTTTGGAATTCTGTGCCGGTGTGCGTTTGCTGCTGCGGGGGCTCGGGCTTTGTGCAAGCGCAGAGTAAGCAGAGCAGCGCCAGTGTAAGTGTGATCAAACGAATATATTTCATAGAGTTTTCCCCCGTACTTTTTTTACCATTATATCATATACGTGCGCGTCTGTCACGACTTTTTTGAAAAAATTATATTTTTTCGCGTCTACCGTATGTGACCGTTTCCGCCATAACTGCAGCAGTATAATAAAAGCGGAGGTGAGGGAGCTTGGACGTATACGCGGATCTGTTGTTTCTGATCAATTTCAGCATGGACTTTCTGTGCCTGTTTCTGAGCGTCAAGCTGCTGCATCTGCGGCAGGTAACGTGGCGCATGCTGCTTGCTGCCGCGCTTGGCGGGGTATATAGCGTGCTTGCACTGTTTTTGGAGGTGAGCAGCCTTGCCGCACTTGCCATAGACCTAGGTGCTTGCGTTGGCATGTGTGCGGTGTGCGTGGCAGGCAAGGGCGTGCGCGTGCCAAGGTTGCTTCTGTTTTGCGGCACGTATTTCGGAATATCGGCACTCATGGGTGGCGGTATGACCGCCATTTATCATTTGCTCAGCCGTGCTGATCTTCCCTTGGGCGAAGTACAGAGCGACGGGATTTCAGCATGGATATTTCTGCTGCTTGCCACACTGGCAGCACTGGCTGCTGCGTTTGGAGGAAGGATGTTTTCACGGCAGACGGCTGCCAAGCCCTGCACGGTGCAGGTGCGCATGGCAGACAGAGAGTGGGAGCTACAGGGGCTTTGCGACAGTGGCAATCTTTTGCGCGATCCTATCAGCGGCACGCCGGTCATTGTGGTGGATCGCGCGTGCTGGCTGGAACGCATGCCTGCGGGCTTGCGTCGGGCGATCGAGAGTGAGGGCAGGGAGCTTTCGGATGGTGAAGGGCTGCACCGTGTGCGTATTGTACCCATGCAGACCGCGCAGGGCAGCGGTATGGCAGTGGCGCTCTTACCGGACGAAGTGCTGATCAAGGCACAAAACGGCAAGGCAAGAGCGGTGCATGCACTGATTGCCCCTGCGCACTCGGCGCTGACAGGCGACTTTCAGGCAATCGTGCCGCTGACGCTTTTGCAATAAGGAGGGAATATGAATATTTTCCAAAAAGCGCTTTTGTGGATCAAGCAAAGGCTATCCAAAAAGAACGGGATTTATTACATAAACGGAGCCGAGCTGCTGCCCGCACCCTATACGCCCGAGCGCGAAGCAGAGGTGATTGCGGCACTGGAGGCAGGCGATCCGGAGGCGAGAAATTTGCTCATTGAGCACAATCTGCGCCTGGTGGTTTACATTGCCAAAAAGTTTGAGAGCACGGGCACGGGGATTGAGGATCTGATCTCGATCGGCACCATCGGTCTTTGCAAGGCGGTGGGCACGTTTCGCTCGGAAAAGAACATCAAGCTTGCCACGTATGCCTCACGCTGCATTGAAAATGAGATACTGATGTACCTGCGCAAGCAATCCGGCAAGGGCGGTGAGGTTTCGCTCGACGAACCGCTCAACGTGGATTTTGACGGTAACGAGCTGCTGCTCTCGGACATTCTGGGCAGTGAGGAGGATGGTGTTGCGTATGAGCTGGAGCAAAGGGAAGAGCGGGAAGCGATCAGGCGCGCGGTGGCATCCTTGGATGAGAGAGAGAGGGTGATCATTGAGCTGCGCTACGGACTTTCGGGTAGAGAGGAGATGACACAGAAGGAGGTTGCCTCTTATCTGGGTATTTCGCAGTCCTACATTTCAAGACTCGAAAAAAAGATCATTGCCGACCTGCGCGACCGATTGACGCAGGTATAAAAAAGGCTGCTTATGGGGCTGACAAATTAGCGGAGAATTTCGCAAAAATCAAGGACTGTATCGTTTTGATGCAGTCCTTAATTGCTTTTTTATGAATAGTTGCCGCAAAAGCGGGCGATCACTGATCGCCCCTACAAGTGTCTGAGCTGTGGCTTTCATACGTAAAACCCAAACAAAAACAGCCGTAGGGGCGATCAGTGATCGCCCGCACCTGGGGCAATTACTATTTGAAAGTATTGGTTTTTGATAATTTTTCCGTTATTTACGCAGCCCGATTGAAGCAGCCTTTTTTATTCTTTTCGAAAATCGAAAGCGGTCAGAAGTGTCACCCCGACAAGGCAGAGTGAGATGAGCAGCCCAACCACCGAATAATACGAAAATCCCAGCAGCAAAGGGCAGAACGAAAGCAGTGTGGCTACAGCGCTGACTATGAGCACGGGCATGCGCAGGCGGTTTCCCAGAATCATGTACATAATGATCAGCACAAGCAAAACACAGGACAAAATCGCCACGAGAAAGGGAGAGAAATGGGCATATCCGAAGGGCGTGAGCGAAAAATAGGAAAAGGTCTTGCGCAAGGGCGGCTCTCCGGGCGGGGTCATAAAGTTGCAAACAGCGCCATAGGGCATAATCTCCAGTGCCAGCGCGGTCAGAATCAGGCTCAGCGAAAAGATCTTTTTCATATTTATTCCTCCGTGTTTTTCGGTGTTTGCGAAGCAAGCACGCCTGCTATGTATTCCGTGACGTTATCATCCGAGGTGACGCGATGCAGCTCTCCGTTGTAATCTACATAGTTATCGTACACGATTTCCACGCCGCTAATCCGTCTGTGCGCAATGTCGTAAAAGGTCAAGGTATAGGCACGACCGAGCGGCTTTGTGATCCTGACCCTTTCAAACGTCAGAGAGTTGAGTGTGGCGCAGATCTCGTCTACCAACTCGTAATCCGAAATGACGTAGTCGGTGTAGGATTGATCGGTCGGGGAAAACGCGCGGATCTCGATATACGAGGTGCGGGAGAGATCGTCAATTTGGGTGCTCTTTGCACATCCGCTCAGGACAGACGGCAGCAACAGCAGCACGAGAAAAAAGGGAAGAATCCGTTTCATAAAAGCCTCCTTGGGATAGCCGAACGGGAGCCGAACCAAGTTGGTTTTGACGTGCAGATTTCTCCGATTTCTGCATCTTTCCCCTTGGACATATGGCTAACCTTCATTTACTAAGACGGTTTTTTTGAAAAAAGGTTTCACTTTTTTGAAAAAAATTTTGAAAAAACAGGGAAAACAAATTTTTTTTGAAAACGCCTTGACAACGGGGATAATATATGATATAATATCTCCGCTTGTGAATCCGATGTCAAAGAACATCGAGAAAATTTATGCGAGGTATAAAAAATGAAAAGCGGAATCCATCCCAATTACGTAGAGTGTGTCGTTAAGTGCGCTTGCGGCGAAACTGTTGTAACTCGTTCCACCAAGGGCAGCGAGATGAGAGTTGAAATTTGCTCCAAGTGCCATCCTTTCTTCACCGGTAAGCAGAAGTTCGTTGATGCCGGCGGTCGTGTTGACAAGTTCAAGAAGAGACTGGAAGCTGTAAGAAAGTAATTCTTGCGACATTGATGATAAACGGGCAGACTCTACGCTATGTGTGGGAGTCTGCCCGTTTTCGTTTTTGATAAGCGCTTATCTCGCGCCAAGGCACGATTTGCTTCGGAGCCAAGGAGAAAGAAGGACAGATATGGAAATGCTGGACGTTTATACGCATGATGGAATCAGGACGGGCAAGCTGGTTGAGCGAGGCCGCCGTTATCGCCTTGGAGACGATGAGTATACCATGGTGATCCATGCCTTTATCTATCACAGAGATCACGGCTTTTTGATCCAGAAGCGTTCAGCTACCAAAAGAGTGCTGCCCGGTGCATGGTGTATGACCATGGGCGTGGTGCAGGCTGGTGAGGACAGCGAGAGCGGCATGCGCCGTGAGGTGCGTGAGGAGCTGGGGCTCGAGCTTTGCGACCAGCAGATCCGCAACTGCGTCCGCACCTATAACGGGCACAAGATTGTGGATATTTATCTGGTGTATACCGATGCGGAAATTGAAGATATGGTGCTGCAAAAGGAAGAGGTGGACCAGGTCTGCTGGGTCAGCGGCAGGGAGCTGCTGGCGCGCTTTGGCGGCAAGAACACACGCTTGCACGAGGAATACGTTTCGTGCATGCAGCGCTACGTGCACGTAACGCACAAGGCGGAGAAGAGAAGGAGAAGAAGACAGAATGCAAGACTTGCAAAACAGGGAAATCAAGGCTGAGACGCGCGCTGTGCTGATCGGAATCGTGACAAGAGAGACCGATGCAGCCGAGGTGGAATCCGGACTTGACGAGCTGGAAAGATTGCTGGATACAGCCGGTGGCGTGGCTTTTGCACGCGTGGTGCAAAGCAAGGATACGCCCGATCCCCGAACCCTGATCGGATCGGGTAAGGTGCAGGAGATTGCCGAGCTTTGCAAAAATAACGAGATTGATCTGGTCATTACGGACGAGGACCTCTCTCCTGCACAGATCAGAAATTTAGAGGATGATATCGGCAACGACGTGCGCGTCATCGACCGCTCCATGCTGATATTGGATATTTTTGCTCAACATGCCGTCACGGGTGAGGGAAAGCTGCAGGTCGAGCTTGCGCAGCTGCGATACACCGCCCCCAGATTGATCGGTAAGGGCACGCAGCTTTCCCGTCTGGGCGGTGGTATCGGCACGCGCGGACCGGGTGAATCCAAGCTGGAGAGCGACCGCCGCCACATCCAACGCCGCATTACGGCACTGGAGGCACAGCTTGCGGAAATGGAAAAGAACCGCATGACCATGCGCGTCTCGCGCGATAAGAGCGGACTTTGCAAGGTTGCCATCGTGGGCTATACCAACGCAGGCAAATCCACGCTGCTCAACCGTATGACCGATGCCGGGATCCTGGCGCAGGATAAGCTGTTTGCTACGCTGGACCCCACCACAAGAAAATTTGAATTGCCGGGTGGCGAGAGCATTTTGCTGACCGATACGGTCGGCTTTATCCGGAAGCTGCCCCACCATCTGATCAAGGCATTCCGCTCCACGCTGGATGAGGCGGTGTATGCCGATATTCTGGTTATCGTGATCGACGCGTCCGACCCCGAGCATGAGCAAAAGCTGGAGGTCACCGAGCAGGTGCTCTCCGACCTTGGCGCGGCAGGCAAGCCAACGCTTTACGTGTTCAACAAGTGTGACCTGGTACAGGGAGCGCTGCCATCTGTGAGCGGCAGAAATGCCGAGTACCAGACCCATATCTCGGCACTGACGGGAGAGGGCTATATGGAATTTGCGCAAATGCTGGAGAGCATGGTGCAGGCAGGCAAGACCCGCGTGACCTTTGTTATCCCCAACGCAAAGCAGGGCGCTTTGAACACGCTTTACCGCATGGCAACTGTACAGGACGTGGAATACGGATCCGATGCAGTCAAGGTCACTGCCGTAGTGGATGCCAAGGTGCGCGGTATGCTGCGTGAATTTGATCCTACCGCGCCTGTACAAAAGGCAGATTGGGAGTAATTTTGGAGTAAGTATGGAAAAAAGAGATTTGTTTGATGCTGGCGGTAAGAACCTCGGCACACCCATCGTGCGCGGTGATCCCATTCCCGCGGGCAATTTTGTGCTGTCGGTCAGTATTTTTACAGTCAACGAAAAGGGCGAGATATTGCTGACGCTGCGCGCACCCGAAAAGCCCAATTTTCCCAACGTCTGGGAGATTACGGCAGGCGGTGCCCTGGCAGGTGAGAACGGAATTGAGGCAGCTTTGCGTGAGCTGCGCGAGGAGACCGGCATCAAGGCAAAAAAGGAAGATATGCAGCTTTTGCGCGTGATTCGTGAGCCAAGCGCATTTGTGGAGTGCTATCTGTACCGCACCAATATCCCCGCATCCGCAGTGATCCTGCAGGAAAAGGAGACGGTTGCGGCAAGATTTACAACCATTTCGCGCTTTGAAGAGCTGCTGCACACCGACAGTATTGCCCAGCCCGTGGCGTTCCGCTACGGTGTGGTGCGCGATGCACTCTATCGCGCCATCGGACTTGACGGGGTGTAAGGCATGGCGAACGAACAGCTTTACATGACGCTTGAAAAAATGGCATCTGCCGAATTTGAAGAGCGCAATTCGCTCTTTATCGGACATGCCGCGCCCATCAAGGATGAGCAAGAGGCGATGGCATTTATCAAGCAAAAGCAAAGAGAATATGCAGATGCTACGCACAACGTCTGGGCATATCTGCTCAAGGGTGGCATCGTGGCAAGATATTCGGATGACGGTGAGCCGCAGGGCACTGCAGGCGTCCCTGTGCTGGAGTGCATGAGAAAATCGGGAGCGACCGATATGGTTGTGGTGGTCACGCGCTATTTCGGTGGTATTTTGCTGGGCGCGGGCGGCTTGGTTCGCGCGTATTCGCATGCAGCTCGCATTGCACTGGATGCCGCGCATATCATTACCTATCATAAATACGGTGAGTACAGCATGACTTGCTCGTACTCGGATTATCAGAAATTCAATCTGCTGTTGCCCAAAATGGGTGCTTTGGTGGACGAGGTGGAATATGCGGATACCGTGAAGGTGCATTTCGCGGTCAAGGATGAGCACGTTGCTCCCTTGTGGCAGCGCATCTCGGAGATCAGCAACGGCAAATGCCTGCCCGAAAAAACGGGTGAGCGATACGACTACCACGAAACCGACGCGTAAAAACGTGCGACCGACCCTTTAAGATGCGGGTCGGTCGCGATTTTTTGCAAAAGTTCCTCAAAAAATCCGCAAGAAAAAAAGGAAAATCGCAAAAAATTGCGTATATTATTAATGTAAGAATCAAAAATAGAGAAAGTGAGGTCACACCGTGCAACAAAACCAAGAAAGCTATGTGAATATTTTTTTGGAAAGAGAAGAGCAGACCCTGTCTCCGTATGCCTTCCGGACCTCGCAAACCCGCGGTCGTGAGCGCTATCAGGCTCCCTGCCAGCTGCGCACCGAGTTTCAGCGTGACCGCGATAAGATCACGCACTGCCAATCCTTCCGCCGCTTGATGAATAAGACGCAGGTGTTCTTAGCACCTGTGGGAGACCATTATCGCACCCGCCTGACGCACACGCTGGAGGTCACGCAGATCGCCCGCATCATGGCGCGCGCACTGCGACTCAACGAGGACCTGACAGAGGCTGCAGCCCTTGGACACGATCTGGGTCATACCCCCTTCGGTCATGCAGGCGAGAGAGCGCTGCAGCGCTGCTTCTCTCCCGATTTTACCCACTTCAAGCAGAGCTTGCGCGTAGTTGAGGTGCTGGAAAATGACGGAAAGGGTCTGAATCTGACCTGGGAGGTCAGAGACGGAATCCTGCATCACTCGGGCAACATCGATAGCTTCGGTGCCAGCACGCTGGAGGGCGCACTGGTCAAGTATGCGGATAAAATTGCTTACATCAATCACGATATAGACGATGCCTGCCGTGCAGGTATCATGACGCTTGAGGATATCCCCGTGCATCTGCGCGAGTGCCTTGGGCAAAAGCACAGCCAGCGCATCAATACCATGGTTACCTCGGTTATCGCAGGCTCGGTAGATCGCGGACAGATCTCCATGACCCCCGAGGTGCAAGAGGCAACCAACGAGCTGCGCGATTTCTTGTTTGAGCACGTATATCTCAACCCTGTTGCCAAGGGCGAGGAATCCAAGGCGGAGGCAATGCTGGTCAAGCTGTACGAGTATTTTGTCAAGCATCCCGAAAAGATGCCGGAGACCTACCGCCGTAATACCGAGAACGAATCGGTCGAGCGCTGCGTGTGCGACTACGTGGCAGGCATGACCGACCGTTACGCCATCCAGCTGTATGGCGACCTGTTTATTCCGCAGGTCTGGAGGGGCAGATAAATGATGATCCCGAGAGAAGTTGTGGAGGAGGTGCGCCGTCGTACGGATATCGTTGAGCTGATCGGCAGCTACGTTACGCTCAAGCGTGCCGGCTCCAACTTCGGTGGGCTTTGTCCGTTCCACAGCGAAAAAACGCCGTCCTTTACCGTATTCCCGGATAGCGAGAGCTTTTATTGCTTTGGCTGCGGTGCGGGAGGCGACGCGATCACCTTCGTTATGAAAAATGAGAATCTGGATTACCCGTCCGCAGTCGAGGTGCTTGCGGCTCGCGCGGGGATTCAGATCGTAAAAGAGCAGGAAAAGAGCACGGGCGGTCTGACGCGCAAGCGCGTACACGATATGAACAAGGATGCCGCTAAGTTCTTTCACCAATGCCTGCTTGCCCCCATCGGTGCAGAGGGACTGAAGTACCTGACCGAAAAAAGAGGGCTGAGCATGGCATTGATCAAGCATTTCGGTCTTGGCTTTGCACCGGGATCGTTCAATATGCTGACCGATTACATGCACAAAAAGGGATATACCGACGCAGAGCTTGCGCAAGGCTTTCTTTGCGGCATCAGCCAGAAGAACGGAAGAGCTTACGACTACTTCCGCAATCGCGTCATGTTTCCCATCATTGATACGGCAGGCAACGTCATCGCCTTTGGCGGACGTGTCATGGATGATTCCAAGCCCAAGTATCTCAACTCGTCCGACACACCCGCATTCCAGAAGCGCAAGAATCTGTTTGCGCTCAATTTTGCCAAGAACCATTCCACCGATCGCCTGATTTTGTGCGAGGGTTATATGGACGTGATCTCGTTGCATGCCTATGGCTTTGAAAATGCCGTGGCAACGCTGGGCACCGCTATCACACCCGAGCAGGCAAGGCTGATGACCAAGTATACAAAGCAGGTCATCATTTGCTATGATGCCGATGAGGCAGGGCAACGCGCTGCCGTCAAGGCAATGGAGGTGTTGGGGCAGGTGGGCATGGACGTGCGCGTGCTGCACGTCAACGATGCCAAGGACCCGGACGAGTATCTGCGCAAATTCGGAGACGCGCGCTTCCGTCGCCTGATTGAGGGCAGCCGCACCGAGTTTTCGTATAAATCCGAAAAGATCTTTGCCAAATACAGCATGGATATCCCCGAGGAGAGAATCAAGGCGTCCGAGGAGCTGTGCGCGCTGATTGCCGCAACCCCCTCCAAGGTGGAGCGCGAGATTTATGCCTCCATGGTGGCGGACAAGCTCAAAATCAGCATTGACAGCCTCAAGAACGATATTGAGCGTACCCGTAGCAAAAAGCTGCGTGCCCTGAAGCAAAAGGAAAGCAAGGACGCAGGACTTTCTGCCAAGGGGTATGGCGATCGTGTCAATCCCGATACTGCCAGAAACGTACAGGCGGTGGCAGCCGAGGAAGCCATTATCGGCTTGCTGATGCTGTACCCGGAGCACAGAAAAATGATCACGAGCGGCACCATTGCGCTGACCGAGGAGGACTTCTTCTCGGCGCTTGGCAAGCGTGCCTTTGCAAGGATTATGAAAATGGAGCAGGAGGAGGGCGGCTTTTCTTACTCCTTACTCGGAGAGGACTTTACTCCCGATGAGATGGGCAGGCTGCAGAGCATGCTGCAAAAGCGTCGCGCACTTGCCGAAAACGGTACGGCTGTGCTGCGTGCAAGCGTGACAACGCTGCTTGAGCAAAAGCGCAAGAGCGATGCCCGTGAATCGGGTGACGTTGTGCAATCCATTCAGCAGCTGCTGGATGCAAAAAAGAAAAAACAATAACACATATACCCAAAACGTGAAAGGAAACCCAAAACTATGACTGAAACCACGATTGTAACCGGTGAACACGAAGAAAAGAAGATCACCATGGAAGAGCTGATTGCCAAGGGCAAGAAGGGCGATCTTTCCAGTGAGGATCTTGACGATGCACTGGAAGAAATGGACTATGACCTTGACAGTATAGAGAAGCTTTACGAAACGCTTGAGGACAACGGTATTCCGATCGGTGACGACATCTCCAACGCAGAGATGGATGAGATCGAGAGCGAGGTTGAAAGATACAGCGACGGTGAAAACATGGAGCGCATCCTCGGTCAGGAGGGCCTTGCCATCGATGACCCCGTGCGTCTGTACCTCAAGGAAATCGGCAGAGTTCCGCTGCTGACTGCGGAGAAGGAAAGAGAACTGGCTGAGAGAATGGCAGAGGGCGATGAGGATGCCAAGATGGAGCTGGTGGAAGCCAATCTGCGTCTGGTTGTCAGCATTGCAAAGAGATACGTGGGCAGAGGCATGTTCTTCCTTGACCTGATTCAGGAGGGTAACCTTGGCTTGATGAAGGCTGTGGACAAGTTTGACTATACCAAGGGCTATAAGTTCTCCACCTATGCTACCTGGTGGATCAGACAGGCAATTACCAGAGCCATTGCGGATCAGGCAAGAACCATTCGTATTCCCGTACACATGGTGGAGACCATTCATAAGGTTTCCAGATACTCCAGACAGATGCTGCAGGAGCTGGGCAGAGAAGCAACCGCTGAGGAGATCGGCGAAAAGATGGGCATGAGCGCCGATAAGGTTCGCGAGATCCTCAAGATCGCGCAGGACCCCGTTTCTCTGGAAACCCCCATCGGTGAGGAAGAGGACAGCCACCTTGGCGACTTTATTCCCGATGAAGATACCCCCGCGCCCTCCGAGGCTGCGTCTGCAACCATTCTGCGTGAGGTCATTGAGCGCGAGCTGCATACTCTGACCCCCAGAGAAGAGCACGTCATCAAGCTGAGATTCGGTCTGTATGATGGCAGAACCAGAACGCTTGAGGAGGTTGGTCAGGAGTTTGAGATCACCAGAGAGCGTATCCGTCAGATCGAGGCAAAGGCATTGCGCAAGCTGCGCCATCCCAGCCGCGCACGCCATCTCAAGGGCTTTTTGGACTGATTTTTTGTAAAAATTTTGTGAATTGTAAATCTGATAAAGGAACGGATTTTTTGCAAAAAATGCGTTTTTTGCCTGCTTTCATTGGCAATAAATACAAAGAAAAGCAGACCGTTTTGTCACTAATGACGGGGAATTTTCAGCGTGAAAAATCCTTGCTTTCAAAGGTCAAAAAAGGTTTACAAACTCACCCAAAATTATCCTTGACATCGCGCGCAATTTAGTGTAGAATATAATAGTATGAAATAATATGCCGACGCCTTGCCGTATGCCGGGCGAAGGCGGTACGATTTGCTAAGGAGGAATTCCAATGAGAAACAGATTTATCTGTCTGACGTTGAGTATGCTGATGCTGCTGACAGTTCTGCTGACCGGTTGCGATCAGGAGAAGGATACAGCGGACGTTGAGCAGATCTCCGGTATTACGCTTACCATGTGGGTGATCACCGACAAGGAAGTTGCCAATACTGATGCCGAAATGGCAGAGCTGAAGGCTGAGCTTCTCGAAAAGCACGGTCAGGGTGCTGCTTATGATGAGGCAGTAGCTGAGGCCGAAGCCACCAGAAAGGCTTATGAGGAAGTTGAAGCTGAGATCACCAAGATCACGAAATCCAAGTTCAAGGTAAACCTTGATCTGTATTTCTATACCGAAGAGCAGTACTATGGTGTACAGAGCTTCGATCGCACGGAATATGACGATATGAAGACCAACGGCGCCAGCGCTGAAGAGCTTGAAGAGTATCTTGAAAAGTGCGGTAAGCTGACCCAGGTTATGGTCAACAACGAAGAGTACGTGCTGCTGAAGGAAAAGGCACAAAAGGCACTCAAGAAGTACCTCAAGGATGCCAAGGCAGAGGGCAGAGTGGATACCGAGAACCTCAAGAAGGAATTCTACGAGAAGAATCCCCAGTACGCTGAGTTCGCAAACGTTTCCGACGATGATGAGGAAGAGACCGAGGCTGCTGAAGAGCTCACCTCCTACAACGAGTACGAAATCGCTGAGATCGTGTATCCTGCGCTCAGAAAGAACCAGGTTGACATCATCTATCTCTCCGGCTTTGACCGTTACAATGAGTTTATTGAAAACGAGTGGATCCAGACTCTGGATGAGGAAATTTCCGGTGCTTCCAGAAAGCTGACCGACTATATCTCCGCAACGCTTCTGAGCGGTGTACAGGTAGACGGTTCTACTTACGCAATTCCCAACAACGTTTCTATCGGTGAATACACCTACATGATGATCGACAAGGAACTGTTTGACAGATATTACTATAATGTAACCGACATTGAGGACATTCTGGACTGCAAGTATTTCCTGGCTGACATCGCAAAATATGAGCCCGACGTGCTTCCTCTCAACGCTACCTACGAAGAGTGCATGAACATGCTGGTATGGTACTGGTCCATCACGTATGAAGAGCAGGAAGGCACCGACGACGGCGACGTTGATATTGGTGACGTCGGCGATTCTGAGGAAGACAAGGAAGACGAAGAGCCTCTGAAGCTCTATGATTACTATTTTGATAAGGAAGGCGATACCTTCTCCATCTTCGGTACCGTGTACGGTGGCGCTGCAAACCGCAACCGTGGCAGCATCCGTCTGGAGTTCAGCAACCTCTTTACCAAGACCGCATATCAGGAAATCCTGCGTGAGCTGATGAACTATAAGTTCGAAGGCTACTACGGTGAAGCTGCAGAGGGTCAGGTTGTTGCTGTTGACTTTGTCAAGGGCGATTCCGAAATCAAGAAGGCAATGGAAGCTGACGGTTACTACACCGCAGAGAACGGCAGAAAGTACTACGCTGTTATTGCTGAGTATCCCGAAGCAACCGAAAACGAGCTGTATGGTAATATGTTCGCAGTCAGTGAGTATTCTCACGCAGCTGTTGGCAGATCCATGGCTATCATCACCTATCTGAACACCAACTCTACCATTCGTAACCTGCTTCAGTACGGTATCGAAGGTAAGAACTACTCTATCAGCGAGCCCAGCGAAGGTCGGATTATGACCAAGCTGAATGATTCCTACCAGATGACTCTGGAAAGAACCGGTAACGTATTCATGGCACACCCCGGTGAAGGCAAGAGAGCTGACGCTTGGGAAGGCGCAAGAGAGCAGAACAACGAGTCTTTGATCGACCCGCTGCTTGGCTTTGACTTCAATACCGTTCTGGATGGCGATGAAAACGGCTTGGACGTTGACTCGCACTACGGCATTACCGAAGAGGATAAGCTGAAGCCCGATTATAAGCCTAAGGGCTTGATCGACAACATGACTGTTAAGAGTGCTGAAATTCTGGAAAGACTGAATGCATGCACCAACATCAACGAAGTCAATGACCTGATCGATGCTCTGACCAATACCGTAAACGGTGAACTCAAGGAAAGCACCAACGAATGGATCAAGAAGGCAAACAACCCTGCATACGACTGCGATGCGGCTGCCGAGTCTCTGACCGACGATGATGATTCCAACAACGATTACTCCAAGGGTAATTCGCCTTACACCATTTACGTCACTTGGCTGACCGAATACGGCTACGACGTAGCACAGTAATTTAAGAAAATCAAGGGGCTGTTGTGTGAAGCGCAACAGCCCCTTTCGGGAGAAATATGAAATATTCACATATTGTTTGGGATTTTAACGGAACGTTACTTGATGACATCATGGCGGGAATCGACGCTGTAAACGTTATGCTGGCACAAAGGGGACTTGCCACCATTGAGAGCGTTGATGCATATCGTGAGCTGTTTTGTTTTCCTATCATTAAGTATTATGCCAAGCTGGGCTTTGATTTTGACAAAGAGGACTACTATTCGGTCTTAGCGCCCGAGTGGGTAGCAATGTATCTGGAAAACTATAAGCACAGCGAGCTCACTCCCAATTCCAAGCAAACGCTGCAGCGCCTTGGCGACATGGGATATTCGCAGATTCTGCTCTCCGCAACCGAGATCACAATGCTCAAGGGGCAACTGCGAGACCTTGGACTGGAGGGGTATTTCGACCAGGTTTGCGGACTTGATAATATCCACGCGGGTGGCAAGGTGCATACTGCCCTTGCTTGGCGCGAGCAGCATCCGCAGGCAAAGCTGTTGTTTGTCGGTGATACCGAGCACGATTACGAGGTTGCTTGCGCTGTGGGTGCGGATTGCGTGCTGTACAGCAAGGGGCATCAGAGCTACACTCAGCTCTCTGCATGCGGATGCCCGATGATAGAGGACTTGTCTGAGCTGGTGGATCTGCTATCTGCCGAGTGAGCGGAGTAGCTCACGCAACCGCACCGCGGCATAAAGATAGCCATTTGCATCTTTTGTGTCGGCACATGTGTCCATGAGTGATAACTGCATATCAATCTGATCCAAAACCGTAAGGGGTACTGCAAGAGCAAGCAGCCCCTTACGGTTTTTCCATAGCTTGATGGATTCGTTCGGTGAGGGAGTATCTGAAAAATCTCGCACCGCTTCCTCAATCTGTCGCATCATTTGGTTGCGTACAGAGCATACATATATATAATGGAAGAAAACTGTCAAAAGCAGCAAAAGAAAGATTGCCGCAGCAAGTCTTATGTGCTTCATGAATCTCTCCTTTCGATGCGAACGTTGTTCAGGTCATCCACCATCATATAGAATACTTGCGCAGGGGTAAGCCCGTGTGCTTTCATTTGCTTTTGCACCCATCGACGATCCTTGCCCAAGGAGCGCAGCGTCGGATCTGCGTAGATGCCATCGCAAAACACAATGTGCATCACCCCCGGCTCGACAGGGGCAAGCCCCAGCATCTGTGCTGTGGGAGGCGTGTGCATGGCTTTGGTGATGATGCTGATCTTGCCATTACTCTCCAGAATTGCATATTGCACCTGGTCGATATCCGCAACGTTCTTTTGCCGCAGCTCACATAAAAGCTCGTCCAGTGAGATGCGTACCTTTTGCAGCTCGGCACGGTTGACCTTCCCGTTGTAAATAAGCAGCGCGGGCTTGGGGGAGAGCAGGGACTTAAGCCGCGGATATTTCAAGCAAAGGCCTGAGGTGAACACCTCAAAGGATGCCAGCGTGATCACGGGAACAATGGCATACAGAACAGGCGTGTTTTTATCGGTGATGGGGATGGTGGCGATTTCGGATAGCAGCAGCGTGATGACAAGATCTGTTACCTCCAACTCGCCAAGCTGACGTTTTCCCATCAGGCGCATAATGCCGATCAGAAAAACGTAGATCAGAATAGTGCGGATCAGAATCGTGAACATGAGAATCTCCGTGCGTGTGTAGTATTAATATTGTTGCGTGCAAGCGGCAAAATATCAAAGGCAAAAAATGTCGTGTGACGAATTGTGCAATCTACACAAAAACGATTATAAAACTCTATATAGTTTGTCAGAACCCACACTTGACAAAGAGGGTCGAAAGTGGTAGAATATTCAAGGTCGCAAGAGCGACTGAAAGAGCGGCGAGAGGGCTTTGAATCGATAGAAAAAAGTCAAAATTTTGATAAAAAATTTTGAAAAACCTATTGACAAAGCAAAATCGCTGTGATATAATAATCAGGCTGCCGCAAAAAAAGGCGGGAGCATGAAATTGGTCCTTGACAATTGAATAACAGAGAGAAGTACAAAGCAAATGTAAGTGCGAAAATACGAATCTCGAAATTCTTGAAGAGTACAAACTCAACAGAGAGTAAATT
>SVQP01000055.1 GCA_015065285.1 Oscillospiraceae bacterium
TGCGCGAAATAAAATACTCCCGCTCCAAATATGGAGCACGGAGACGTATTCCTCCTTAGCTCAGTCGGTAGAGCACCTGACTGTTAATCAGGGTGTCACTGGTTCAAGTCCAGTAGGGGGAGCCAAAAAGAAGAGCCCAGCGCAACAGCGCTGGGCTCTTCTTTTGGCTCCCCCTATCGGTCTTCGACCGATGGCACCCTATACTTACTCAGTCAGCAGCCCGAAGGGCGGCTGACGGCAGCTATCGCGGTTGTGCAAAGCACCAGTATGTGCGACGCACGATGGTGCTTGCACAATGATGTCGTTCAGACATCAAGCGAATGCTGCACATTTGAGCAGCAGCGCTGCTCAAATAAGTTGATACAGGGTGTCACAGTCCCAGCCTTCGGCTCCGAGTAAGTCACTTGGTTCAAGGGAAACGGTTTAAACGCCCGAGGCAATCGCCTCGGGTTCTTCTTTTTGGCTCCCTCCTCCTGTCCTTGCCCCGGTGACACCCTATACTTATACAGAAAGCAGCACCAACGGTGCGGCTGACGGCAGCTATCGCGGTTGTGCAAAGCACCAGTATGTGCGACGCACGATGGTGCTTGCACAATGATGTCGTTCAGACATCAAGCGAATGCTGCACATTTGAGCAGCAGCGCTGCTTAAATATGTTGATACAGGGTGTCACAGTCCCAGCCTTCGGCCCCGAGTAAGTCACTTGGTTCAAGAAAAACAGCTTGAAATAGTTTTATTTCTTGTTAAGCCTCGGTAAACCTGATTTTTATATATAGCTTAATAATTATTAAATTTCTCACACGATTCTTGACATAAAAAGATAAAAGTGCTAACATGAAAGTAGTATCCGTATGATACCAATCAAATGAAAGAGGGAACGACTATGAAAAAGACAATTTTGTGGGTATGTATATTTGCAATGCTGGCAGCAATGCTGTGCAGCTGCTCCGCAAAAACCTGTGAGCATTGCGGTGAATCTGCTATGATGCTCAATCAGGTTGGGGATGACGTGGACGGCATCAACGTATGCGACACTTGCATTGAGAAGATGCGCTACAGCAAGATCAACTTCAATTTCACCTGTGACGGCTGCCATCAGGACAAGCTGGGCAAGGAAAACGAAATCGTTGTTGACGGTGAGAATAAAGTAGTCTGCAACACCTGCAATACTTATTTTGCGGAGAATGGCAAGTTGCCTCAATAATGAAATGAATAGTAAAAAAGCAGGTTGTACAGCCTGCTTTTTCCTATGGGATTGATTGACAACGCAGATGAATTGTGATATACTTTAATTTGTTAGAAAAGATTTTTCTGAAAGGAAGTACAAACATGAAAATCAGAGTAGCTGAAGTTGGTATGGGCGGCATCAGTGGTGCACACGTGTCCGCATGGAACCGTATGGAGGACGTGGAGCTGGTTGCGATCTGCGACATTCGTCCCGAGATGATGGACCGTTATGACGGTCTGATCACTGCTAAGAAATACACCGATTTTGACGAAATGCTTGCAAACGAGCAAATTGACGTGTTGGACATCACACTGCCCACCTATCTGCACGTAGATTTTGCTGTTAAGGCAATGGAGAAGGGCATTCACGTTGTCTCCGAAAAGCCGATCGCGCTGCATCGCGAGGACGTAGCCCGCGCATACGACACGGCTAAAAAGAACGGCAAGTGCTTTATGATCGCGCAGGTGCTGCGCTGGTGGCCCGAGTACGTATACCTCAAGGATTGCATTGATACTGGCAGATACGGCAAGCTGATCAGCGGTACTATGACCAGAATCGGTGCCATTCCGATCGTCAGCTGGGATAACTGGATGCAGGATCCCGAGCGCAGCGGCATGGTTCCTTTCGATCTGCACATCCATGATCTGGATTTCCTGATTTACACGCTTGGCAAGCCCGAGATCGAGCACGTATTCCACGGCATGGACTATATGCACGCGGTTTACAAGCTGGGAGAGGCTCGCATTGCTTGTGAGGCTGCCTGGTTCCACGCACCCGTACAGTTCTCGGCAACCTTCCGCATGCAGTTTGAGCATGCCGTGCTGGAGTTCAACGGCATGGGACTCAAGATCTATAAGGAGGACTGGACCGCAGAGGACATGAACACGGGCAGTGCTATCGAAGAAGGCTGTTACGTGCCTCAGTCGGATGGCTACTATAACGAGCTGCGCTACTTTATTGACTGCGTCAAGGATGGCACATTCCCCGAAATGGTCAAGCCCGAGGAGCTGGAGGCTGTCATTGACACTATCAACGAGGTTTACGCGTCCAAATAAGCTATAGGAGCATTCCATGAAAAAAGCTAAGATTATTTTGCTCACGGGTCAATCCAACGCGGTTGGTGTGGGGCACTGCAAATACCTGCCCGATCATTTTTCTGCCCAAAAGGTGGCGGAGTACCGCGCAGGCTACCCCAATGTGCAGATCAACTACTTTTCGCACGATAAAAAAAGCGACGGTTTTGTCACGACCGGGCTTGGCTGTACCGAGCTGACCAAGGATACCTTTGGTCCCGAGGTTGGCATGGCTGAGGTGCTGACGCAGCGCTATCCGGGACAGCAGATCTTCATTGTCAAGTGCGCTTATGGCGGCTCTTGCTTGTGGCATGACTGGATTTCGCCCTCGGGTGGCGAGGTGTATGACGCAGAGTCACACGACGACGCACAAAGGGCAGAGCACTACTGTGGCTATAGCTGGTGCTATAACGAGCTTTGCAAGATCCTGCCCCAAAGCCTTGAAACCCTTGAAGCACAAGGGTATGAGCCGGAAATCATTGCGTTTTGCTGGATGCAGGGTGAGGGAGACGCGGACACGGATGAGCACGTGGCGCAATACGAGCGACTGTATACCGCGATGCTCGCGGATATTCACGCAGGATACGGCAAGTATTTCTCCAAGGATTGCGTGTACGTAGACGGAGGCATTTCCGAGATCTGGACGCTGTATCGTCAGATCAACGAGATCAAACGCGCATACGCGGCAAATACACCCAACAGCTATTATCTTGATACCATCGGTGCAGGGCTGACCACGCTGCATGAGCCGCAGCCCGAGCCGGATATTTATCACTACGACGCAGACAGCACCGTCAAGCTTGGACACATGTTTGCGGAGCATATCAAATTGTGATACAAAAGGACGAGATTTCTCTCGTCCTTTTTGTTTGCATGATATTCAACCATTGGTTGTATCGGTCTATCATAATATTCTATTGCAATTGGATATTCCTTATGCTATAATGGAAACAGAAACCGATCAAGGAGGCGCTTATGTCCGAAAATCAGTTGAATTTGAACGCTATCGGGGAGAGCATCCGCCGAAACCGAAAGCAAAAGGGAATGACGCAGGAGGCGCTGGCGCAGATGCTGGGCGTATCCGCGCAAGCTGTTTCCAAATGGGAAACAGGGCAAAGCGCGCCCGATATCGGGCTGCTTTTGCCGCTTGCAAAGGCGTTGGGCATTGGCGTCAACGATCTGCTGGGCGGCAGCCGCAGGCAGGAGCTGGAGCAAAAATTTCAGGCAAACCTGCCGTTTGGCGAGGAGCTGACCTTGCTTGTGGCGTTGGAGGCGTTGGAGGAATATCCCGACGACGAAACCTTCCTTTACCGTCGCGCCCGTGACGAGCTGGTATTGGGTGAGCGCGATATTGGGAATCGCCCAAACAACTTCTATTATTTGGATCATGCCATTCAGCATTTTGAATATTTGCATGCCAAGTACCCCGAGGATGAATCTTACACCACTATGCTTGTGCGCGCATACCGCGCACGCGGACGCATGGACGAGGCGGATGTGCTGGCAAGAAAGCTCAAAACACCCGAAAATCAGCTTGCGGTGATGACGGGTGAGGACAAATTGCGGCAGCAGCAAAGGGAGATCCGCGAGCAGACGCAAAAGCTGTGCGGATTGCTTTTGAAGTACAATACGCTTGAATCCTTGGAGGCGTACCAAATCATTTCCGAGGCGATATTTGGCGAGGATATTCTCTATGAGACGGATAACGGCTATGCGCTTGCATACGCAAAAAAGGCAGAGCTGTGCCGTGTGGCAGGCGACTCCGAGGGCTTTGTGACCTCGCTGACCAAGGCTTACGAGCTTGCTATGCAATACGATGGGCTCAAGCGCGGCATCACGCCCTGTCATGCGCCGCTGTTCAACCTTTTGACCAACGAGGTCAGGTTGCATTGGCAGATGTATTGGTTTTTGCGCTCGCACATGCATCTTTTGCAAGATCCCGCTACCCTGGAACTGAAAAAGCGCATCGTGGACGAGCAGATCACCTACCATCAGCTTTGCAGACACGAGTGGCAAGCGTATTTTGCGTTTTGCAAAACGTATGCCTGCGGTCCGACCTGGAATAATTACAGCACCGAGTACGATTTTGAGATCGATTATATGAACGTGGTCAATAATTTTCGATTCCGGGGCTATTTCGACGCGCAGATGCATGCATATTACCGCGCGCTTGTCGAAAGGTTGATCAACGAGGGCATTATGAGAGGCTATTGCGCTTACGCGGGAAACGACATTCTTGCCTATATCAACTGCAAGGAGAAGGATAGTTATTTCGCGCTTGGGATTGATGAGGAGCAGCGCGCCCTGCCCACAGCCCCCGAGGGCAGCAAGATCCTTGCCATTGTGGATATGCTGGTCGCTCCCGCGTTTGTGAACAGCGGCATGGGGGAAAGACTTTTACAGCATGCGCTGAAGGACGCCCGGAGAAGGGGATTTACCCATGCGGAGGTGTACTTGACCGAGGGACCGATCTACCCCGAAAGAGAGAATTTTGAAGCCATTCTGAATATGTATTTGCAGGCGGGCTTTGTCGTGATCCGCGATTTTACCGCCGATTGTGAGCACCAAGGGCATCAATATCACGGTATGCGGCAGTTTATTTTGCAAAAGGAAATTGACGACCACGGCTTTGCCCGGCGCGCGACGCGCTTTACCTTTGGCGACTACGTCATTGACGTGGACGTGGAAAGAACGCGCGAGATCTACAAGACGCTGCAGCCCGTATCCAAGCGGTGTACGTGCGATTGGTGCGAAAATTACCAAAAGGCTGTTGTGCATGCGCCTTTGCAGGTAAAAAGCATGTTTGAGGCTCTAGGTGTTGACCTTGAACGTATTACGGAAAGTGCTGCGTGCCATCAAAACCGTGACGGCAGCTGGCATTATGACTGTACCTGCCACGTGCGTGGCAAGTTGATCAAGGGAAAAGAATTGACCAGTGTGGTGGGTGGTCAGTTGGTCACGCTACGGTCAGAGGATGCATACGAGGTTGCCCGGGGTGTGATCGTATGGTTTGGCGACGAATGCAACAGAGTGGAAAAGGAATTTGATGCGCCCGTACTGCAGCTCGATTTTGGCATTGACCTGCCATGGGTGCTGGAGAAGCAAGCTCCGGAAAAGCCTTCGTTTACACTGTAATCGATCGGTCAATGAATCAAGCGCGTACACAGGGGGCACCCCCCTTGACACAAGGCTTATTGCGTGGTAAAATAAAGGTTCAGAACAAGGCAGGAGGTGCGAAATGGTAACCAAGGCATATTTTAACGGGGAGATCGGAAACCTGGATGAGATGGTAATCCCGCTTTCCGACAGATCCGTGTTTTTTGGTGATGCGGTATATGATGCCGTACTGGTGCTCGGAGGCAAGCCCTTTGCGCTGGATTTGCACCTGGATCGGCTGTATCGAAGCTGCGCGCTGACCGATATTGCATTCTCCATGCCGCGCGAGCAGCTATGCCGTGAGATCGATCGCCTGCTGGCAGTCGCCGAGGGGCAGGCGCACCTCTTGTATCTGCAGGTCACGCGCGGTGCAGCACCCCGCAAGCACGAGTATCCCGAGGACGCCGTGCCCAATCTGATCATGTTTGTCAAGCCCATTGTACTGATGCCCAAGGACAAAAAAGTCAAGCTGATGAGTATGCAGGACGTGAGATTTGAGTATTGCCATATCAAAACCACCAATCTTTTGCCCAACGTATTTGCCTCGGAGCAGGCAAAAAGGGCAGGGGCTGACGAGGTGCTCTGGCACAGAAACGGCACTGTGACCGAGGCTGCACACAGCAGCATCCTGATGATTCGGAACGGTGCTGTGATCATGCCGCCGCTGGACCATCTTGTGCTGCCCGGCATCACGCGCAGAATCATCCACGATCTTTGCGATGCCAACGGCATCAAGGTGGAGATCCGCACCTTTGACACAGACGAGGTCATGCAAGCGGACGAGGTCATTCTGTGCAGCACCACCAAGAACGTCTTGTACGTTGACGATATTGACGGAATTGTCGTGGGCGGCAAGGATCCTGCATTGGCGCAAAGATTGCAGCAGCTGTTTTTGGATCGGGTTTTCCACCAGACCGGAGTACGCCTTTGAGTGAGATTTGCAAAACAATTGCAGAAAGGGGAGTGAGCACGTGATCTATCTGAAAAAGCTGGTGCTGCCAAGCGCGAAAGACGAGATCTATTTTATCAGAGAAGAAAAGCGTACTTGCTTCAATACGTTTTATCCTTTCAAAATTTTTCCCGACAAGGGCATGCGCGAGGTCAGTCTTGATACCGTGACCATGTTTTACGGTGGTAACGGTTCGGGCAAAAGCACACTGCTCAACGTCATGGCACACAAAATCGGTGCGGCTCGCTATTCCGAGTTCAACGATTCTCCCTTGTTTGATACCTTTGTGGATATGTGCTATCTGGAATGGGCAAAGCGCCCGCGCGCTTCATTTGTGCTGACCAGTGACGACGTGTTTGACTATGCGCTCAACGCGCGCGCCATCAACGAGGGGATTGACGATCGCCGCAATCAGCTCTTTGAGCGGTACGTAGAGGTGCATCACGCTATGATCACCGATCCCGAGATGGGACAGCTGCACGGACTTGACGATTATGAGAGATGGCGCGAGGTCAGAGAGATTCTTTCGCCCAAAAAATCGCAATCGAATTACGTCAAAAAACGCGTCGCACAGGACATAGACCTTTGTTCCAACGGTGAGACTGCAATGCGGTATTTTCTTGACCGCATTGAAGAGAATGCGGTGTATTTCCTGGATGAGCCCGAAAACAGCCTCTCGATCGAATATCAGATCGAGCTTTCGGATTATATCGCAGCCACCGCGCGGGTAGGAAATTGCCAGTTTATCATTGCCACGCATTCGCCCATCTTCCTTTCCATGAAGGGCGCAAAGATCTACGATCTGGACGATTATCCCGTCAGCAACCGCGACTGGACCGATCTGCCAAACGTGCGCAGATATTTTGAGTTTTTTATGGACCACAAGGACGAGTTTTAAGAGAAAGCCCCGACATAGCCGGGGCTTTTTGACTTGGTGTTGACAAGCGCGCAAATTCGTGATAAAATGATAAAAGCAGCCAAATTTTGATGATTAGGAAGGCGCAGATATGAAAAAGCAGACCCCTTGGATTATCATAGGTAGCATAGCGCTTGCAATTGCGCTGTTTTTTGGCGTGATCAATCTCATCCCGCCTAAGAAAAACGTGGAGAACAATCCATTTTTAGTTGATAAGGGCGAGCTGCCCATGATCGCGGCGCACCGCGGTGGCGGCACCAATAACCCTGAAAATACGCTGCTTGCATTCCGCGAGGCGGTGGAGACTGTTGGCGTGGATATTATCGAAAGCGACCTTTATCTGACAAAGGACGGCTATCTGGTTTACAACCACGACGACTATATTGACGAGACCTGCAACGTCAACGGAGATCTTTCCTTGGACGAGGTCAAGGAGCTGTGCCGTGACAAATCCAAGCGCCACTACATCTGTGACATGACGCTTGAGCAGCTGCGCCAATATAATTTCGGTTATTATTTTGAGGACAAAAACGGGGAACGCATTTTCCGTGATGCCGAGAATTTTGCAGAGCTTGGGCTGCAGATTGCCACTGCCGATCAGCTTTTTGAGCTGTTTTACAAGAGTCACCCCGAGCTGCTCTTTATCGTAGAGATCAAGGATGCAGGGGAGCGCGGCAAAGAGGCTTGCCACGTGCTTTCCGAGGTGCTGGAGCAGTATCCCGCATACAAGGATCACATGGTTATCGGCACGTTCAACGATGAAATTGAGCAGGAGCTGCGCGAGAGGTATCCCGAGCTGCTGCGCGGTGCACCCGAGGGCTCGGCAGCTTCGTTTGTTATGACCCAGTATCTGGGCGTCAATTTGTTTGACCAAAGCGATTTTGCCTGCCTGCAGATTCCGCTTTCCTATGACGTCAAGGGCGTTGAGGTGCCGCTGGATAACGCTACGCTTGTCAAGCGCGCACACCGCAGAGGGATTGCGGTGCAGTACTGGACCATCAACGATCCCGACGAGATGCGCATGCTGATCGAGATGGGCGTGGACTGCATCATGACCGATGACCCCGTCCTGCTCTCGCAAATTTTAGAAGAATACAAGTAATATGGATGGCGTTGCGCACAAGCGCAACGCCATTTTTTTGCATACGACTTGATTTCATCATGCGATTTTGCTATAATAAGAATAAGAACCTGCAAGGAGGATACTATGGGACTTGAGAATTCTCCCTTTACAATTGGGAAGCTGACGCATGGGCAGAAGAATCTGATCACCGACGTGCCGGGTGTGCTCGTCGGGCATGTGACGCTGCACGAGGGTGAAAATATCCGCACCGGTGTGAGTTGCATTAAGCCGCACCCGGGAAATCTGTTTTGCGATAAGGTCATGGCTGCGTCATACGTGTTTAATGGTTACGGCAAAACGGCAGGGCTTGTGCAGATAAACGAGCTTGGCACGATTGAGACGCCCATCGTGCTGACCAATACCTTGAGCGTAGGTACGGCAATGACTGCCATGGTCAGATACATGATGGAGCAAAACCCCGAAATCGGTGGCAGCGCGGGCACGGTCAATGCCGTGGTAGGGGAGTGCAATGACGGCACACTCAATGATATCCGTGGCTTGCACGTTACCGAAGCGCACGTCAGAGCGGCGATCGATGCATGTGCCGACACCTTTGAAGAGGGCGCTGTGGGCGCGGGTACGGGCATGTGCTGCCTTGGCTTCAAGGGCGGCATCGGCTCATCCTCAAGAGTTGTCTCTATCGGACAGAGAAATTATACGGTTGGCGCTTTGGTACTTGCCAATTTCGGCAGCAGAGGGCGACTGATGATAGACGGCAGACAGGTGGGCAGAGAGATTGCCGAGCGCGACAATGCAGCGGATCAGGGCTCGATCATCATGATCATTGCCACCGACGCACCGCTTTGTACGCGACAGCTTGGTCGCGTGGCAAAGCGCGCAGGCGTGGGGCTGTCACGCACAGGCTCTTATATGGGCAACGGCAGCGGAGATGTGGCAATCGCGTTTACCACCGCAAATCGCGTGCCGCACGCGTCTGATTGTGCGGTACTGCACTATGAAATGCTGTCCGACGGGTATATCGACCCCATTTTTGACGCAACAGCCGAGGCAGTGGAGGAAGCCATTGTCAGTGCGCTATGGCACGCCGATACCACCACGGGTAAGGACGGCACCACCGTGCGCGGCTTGCGCGAAGTGTGGGAGGAGATGAACAAATGAGAAAATTCGATCTTTGCGGCAAATGGCGCATGACGGGAAACGGATATGACGTAAAGGGGCAGATCCCCGGCTCGGTGTATTCCTTCCTGCATATTGATAATGCGCTGCTGCCCGATCCGCACGTAGCGGATAATGAAGATATCTATCTGGCGATTTCCGAGCATGACTATACCTTTTCGCGTACGTTTGATTGGTATGACGAGGGGATTGGCACAAGCTTGGTGTTCGAGGGACTGGACACGCTGTGCAGCATTTATCTCAACGGCACGCACGTAGCGGACACCGACAATATGCACCTGCGCTATGCGTTTGACGTGACGCAGCTTTTGGCAGAGCACAACGAACTGTGCGTGGTGTGCCATTCGCCCACCAAGTACATAGCAGAGAAGGACGCGCAGGAAAAGCTGTTCGGCGCAACCGATTGCATGCAGGGATATCCCCATTTGCGCAAGGCGCATTGTATGATGGGCTGGGATTGGGGACCAAGACTCCCCGATGCGGGAATTTGGCGCGACGTGTATTTGCTGGAGGATACCGCCGGCGGACGCATTTTGGACGTGCGCGTGGCGCAAAGGCACGAGGGCGGCAGAGTTTTTCTGACTCCTACGATGGAATTTGCAGGGAACGGAACCCCCGAGGCTTGGTTAAACGCGCCCGATGGCAGCGTTACCGCGCTGGCAGTAGGACAAGAAACCGAGGTGCAAAATCCGCAGCTTTGGTGGCCGAATGGCATGGGTGAACAGCCGCTCTATATTGTGCAGGCATGGCTGGTTGTAAACGACGAGATCATAGACGACAGAGAACTGCACGTAGGTCTTCGCCAAATGGAGCTTGTACGCGAGGTTGATGCTTACGGCATCGGCTTTTATCACCGCGTCAACCAGGTCGATATGTTTGCCATGGGCGCGGATTATATTCCCGAGGATAATATTTTTAGCCGTATCACCCCTGAGCGTACCCGTGCGCTGTTAGAGCATTGTAAGGCATGCAACTTTAATGCCATTCGTGTGTGGGGCGGTGGCTATTATCCGAACGATTGGTTCTTTGATATTTGTGACGAGTTGGGACTTGTGGTCTTTTTTGATCTCATGTTTGCGTGCTCTGTGTACGATCCCGACCCAAAGCTGATGCAAAGCATGCTACTGGAGGTCGAGCAGAACTTGCACCGCATCCGTCATCACGCCTGCATAGGACTCATTTGCGGTAATAACGAGATCGAGTGGCATTTCCACGAGTACGTGGCGATCTCGGGCAGAAGTGACAGAGAGCATCTGGAGCAGGTGTATCTTGACCTGTTTGAAAAGGAAATTCCTGCGGTACTGTCGCGCATTTGTCCCGAAATTGCCTATATTCCGTCCTCGCCCACCTCGCTTGGCGGCTTTGCAGACCCCAACGGAGAGGTATGCGGCGATTGCCACGATTGGAATCCCGATCACCTTTCGTTCAGAAGCCGCTTTTACCGCTACGTCAGCGAATTTGGCTTCCAATCCTTGCCAAGTATCAAAACCGTTCGCGCTTATGCAGGAGAGCAAAACAATCTGAATTCTCCCATCATGGAGCGTCATCAGCGCTCGGGCGGTGGCAATGAATTGATTTTGTCACAGCTTACAAGGTTCTATCCTTATGCAAATTCAACCGAGCAGCTGATCTATGCGTCCCAGCAGTATCAAGCCGACTCGGTGCGCTATCGCGTGGAGCACATGCGCCGTCATCGCGGCAGATGTATGGGTGCGCTGTATTGGCAGCTGAACGATATCTGGCCGGGTACTTCTTGGGCAAGCATTGACAGCTATGGACGCTATAAGGCTTTGCAGTATGCTGCAAAACGCTTTTTCGCGCCTGTGCTGCTGTCTTGCGAGGAGCATGGACTGACGCAGCACAAGGGCAATATCAACGTGCAGAGCGGTACGTATGAGCAGCGGTGCAGTTATCGGCTTTGCGTGACAAACGACACGAGAAGCGAAATTTCGGGGCTTGTGGCAGCTACCGTGCGCGATGCGCAGGGCAACGTGCTGGCGCGCCGCGAGCAAAGCGTGTGCGTGCCTGCGCTCTCGGCATTTTGGCTGGATGAGCAGCCATTTGATTTTGATCCCTATACCGCGCATTTGCAGTATGTCTTGATCGCGGATGAGCGTGTCGTCGGCCAAGGGTGCGCGCTGTTCGCGCCGCCCAAGCATTACGCGCTGCAAGATCCCGCATTGACCGTGCACAGAGAAGGGAACGACATTGTCCTGACTGCGTCCGCCTTTGCCAAGGGCGTGTTTATCGAGGGAGTTGACGGCGACGTTATCCTGTCCGATAATAGTTTTGATATGGAGCCGGGCGAAAAGCGTGTGCGTATCCTTTCGGGAGATGCAAGCGAATTCACGGTTACGTCTGTATTTGATCTGAAATAAATCAAAAGGGCGAGCCCATGGGGCTGCGTAAATAACGGTAAAATTATCAAAAACCAATACTTTCAAATAGTAATTGCCGTAGGTGCGGGCGATCACTGATCGCCCCTACGGCTATTTTTGTTTGGGTTTTACGTATGAAAGCCACAGCACAGACACTTGTAGGGGCGATCAGTGATCGCCCGCTCCTGCGGCAACTATTCATAAAAA
>SVQP01000056.1 GCA_015065285.1 Oscillospiraceae bacterium
GCCACAGCACAGACACTTGTAGGGGCGATCAGTGATCGCCCGCCCTTGCGGCAACTATTCATAAAATAGCAATTAAGGACTGCATCAAAACGATACAGTCCTTGATTTTTGCGAAATTCTCCGCTAAATTTGCACACCTATCGGCAAGTGCTTTTTTATTCTCCTTTACAGCATCAGCATGGAGTCGTGCTCGCACAGCGTGCCGTTCTTGTAAAGCAGGGTCTTGACCTCGTACTTACCAAAGCTCAGATCCAATGCCGTGCCGCCAACCGTGCAGGTACAAGCGCGTGCTGCATCCAGGTTGTTGACAAGGCGGATCATGTAGGTCTCGGCGTCCATCTTACGGAAGCAGGACAGCGTGATATTGTGATCCGACAGCGTCACGGGAGAGTTGTCGTAGCTGATGCCCTTGCCGTGCGGATATACGTTGAGCGTATAGGGCTTCTGGCTGAACTCGGTTGCCTTTCTCTCAAGCTCGCCCTTATCGCAGACCTCCAAGCGGAACGAGAACTCGTGCACGCCAAGGTCAATATAATCATAATAGCGCTCATCGGGCAGAATCGGCTTATCACCGGCAGGATGTGCGCAGTATACAGAGCCGTTGAGCAGCGTCAGATACAACTTGCCGTTCTCTACCGAGCAGCCATAAGAGCCGCTCTTGAACACGCCAAGCACCTTGTCACCGTTCTCAATGCCCACAAAGCGCTGCGAGCACTGCTCAAGATCGGTGCAGTATTCCTGCGTGCCAAACGCGGTCTGACCGATAAACTTGCCCATCTCTGCCAGCGGAATCTCCAGCTTGAGTCCCTTGCCGGCATCGTTCCAGCAGGTGTTGACCTTGACGTCCACGTAAGGCAGATCGCGATAGACGGTATAAGCCACGCGCACGTCGGACTTGCCCGTGGTGAATTCACTTTCCAGACGGGTCAGTACGTCACCGTGCTCGATCACGCGCAAGGAGGTCTTGCACTCCAAGTGGGTCAGATCGTTCGAGATGGTCTTGAGCCACCAGCCCCAAGGGTCGGCATTGTCGGTGAACATGACCGGTGCAAATGCGCCGCCGCCAAGATACTGCTTGCCATTCACCTCAAGCCCTGCAAGGCAGCCGCATTCGGGGCAGAAATCCACCTTCTGCTCGCCAATCTCAAAGTGCGTCTTGGGCGACTTATCCACAGGCACGCGATCCGCAACGCTGACCTTGACGTCAAAGCGGGTCAGCGACATAGGCTTGAGCTTTGCGCGCACCGTAACTCTCTTTCTTCTGTCCATGTTAATGGTGGAGCTTTCCTTGGTCAGCTGCGAGACACATACGCCGTTCTCATCGCGCACCTCAAGTGCGAACATGGTCGGACCGTTGGAATCCAGCACGTCCATGATCAACATTTCCAGATCGAACACACCATCGATCTCATAGGGATGAGGATTGAATACCGCAAACGGAAATTCACCGCCCGCACCGCGCGTCCAGCCCTCGTACAGCTTGAAGAATGCACGCGAGAACTGCTCGTCCAGAATCTCCAGCGCATAATCTGCCTTGCGCAAAGAGGACACGTTGCCCTCCAGGATGCTGGTGCCGGACAGCACGTCATGGAACTGGATCATTGCCATAATGCGCTGCGCCTCGTCCATGGCAGCCTTATCGTATTCAAAATCGGTTTCCATAGCCGCACGCGCACAGATTTTCTCTGTCATGAGCAGCTTATCCTCAAGCTCTGCATATCTGCGCTTGAGTGTGCTGACAGAGGAATAGCACTTGACAAAGCAGGGCTGCAGTGCACCGTCCACGCTGACGGTAGGCTCTGCCTTTGCAAAGAACTGCTCGGGGGTGGAGTGAATGATGCGCACACCGTTGCCCAGCTGCTCCTTGGCAAATTCACCGATCTCGGAAAGGTCCTTTCTGGAGGGACCGCCACCGTGGTTGCCAATGCCCCACAGAGCGAGCGCCACGTCCTCACCTTCCCAAGGCTTCATCTTGCGCTTGATATCCTCAACCGCTTTGCCCAGCATGGAGCAATAAATGGTATCATCCTCAAATCTGGCAGCCTTGACCGAGCTTCCATCCAAGCCCTTCCACTCAAAGAGCATGTGCGGCAGATCCATCATGGGGACCAGCGGACGGCAGAAAATATAACTGTCATAGCCGGTCTTGGTCAGGATCTGTACCAAGCCCTGGGTATGACCAAACGAATCGAAGTTCAACGCTGTGGTGGGGCGCACACCGAACTTTTCGGTAAAATAATTCAGACCGGTCTCGATCTGACGTACAAAGCCCTCACCGCTCGGCACGTTGCAGTCGGGCTGAATGTACCAGCCGCCCATAATATGCCACTTGCCTGCCGCTACCAGCTCCTTGATGCGGGCAAACAGCGCAGGATCGTATCTCTCGATCCACTCATAAAGCAGTGCCTCATTGTGGCAGAAAATATAGTCATATTCATCAGCAAGCTCGGCAGCCGAATAAAAGGTGGCAAGTGCAGATGCAGCGCCTTCGTTCCAGTCCCATTGCCAGACGGGGTCAAGGTGCGCATTACAGATCAGGTGTAATTCTTTCATAAAACGTCCTCCATAGGGTCTTTTGGATACTTTTATTATAACAAAAGCTCCTTCATTTGTCAATGAAGGAGCTTTATGTATTCATGATTTTTTTATAAGCTCACGAGCAGCATTTTCAGCGATGCGCTGATTGTACATATTGTAACGTTGCAGCTCCTCGGGCGAAAAATCCGCAAAAATACCGCGCAGGAATCGCTCGTTTGCCGCGTGCAGGTCGGGCATGATGCGCTCGGCAGTTTCGGTCAGGCACAAGTGCACCACTCTGCGATCCTGCACGTCGCGTATGCGCACCAGCAGATCGCGCCGCATCAGGTGCTCTACCGCCTTGGAAATATTGGCTTTTGCCCGTCTGCTGTATTCAATGATATCCTTTGCCGTATTTTTATCGGGATTATTGTGCAAAAACAGCAGCACGGTCATCTCTGTTGCGTTGATATGGTATTCCTTGCATACGGGAGCAATGCACTGCTCCATATACTGCGTTAACGTGTACATCTTTCCAAACCACTCAGAATAATGCATAGCCCCTCCTTTTAGTTTCTTTTTGAACTATATATTCATTATACGGGATATACTTGGATCTGTCAAGCATCTGCGCGTGAAATTAACAGACTATACACATTGACAAAGATGGGCGAATCTTGTATAATAGAATTAAAGTAAAGCAAAGAAGGAGTTTATTATGAAACCAACCACCCTACGCCTTTTACTGTTCATGCTTGCATTTTGCATGCTGTTGCCGCTGGCATCCTGCACCACGCCCCCCGAGGTGCCCGATCAGACCACCGACGGCACAGTGGAAACCGAGCCCTCCACCACCCCGGACTCCGAGAGCGAGTCCGAAACCGAAACCGAAACCGACGTTGCCGACGGCCCGGTGGACTACTACCCCGGCATGTCCTACATCAAAGAGGACGTTGAGATCTCGGTTGACGGCTTTGACACTACGTTGATGGGTCAGGTCGTCAGCGACGAGCAGACCGGCGTGGTCAACCTTCTTTCGGTCAATTTCAACGACGGCGACAAGACCGCCGACGGCAAGCTGGCTTACCGCGATGCAAGCCTTGCAACCGTGATTGACGGTCAGCTTTGCTTCATACACGACGGCACGGACTTTGGCAAGGGCTGGTCGACCTGGTCGCCCCTGGTTCCTGCCTCTGTCAAGGAAAATCACCAGGTACAGCTTTCTCTGGATATCAAGAGCTTTACCCCCCATGCAGAAAGCACCGGCACGCACACCTGGATTTCCACCTTCATCGGCTGCTACGTTTCCAACTACTCCGGCAAGATCCCGGATGCCCCCGGTGACGGCCTTTGGTTCTCGTTCTCCGGCAATGACGTTATCACGGTCATTGGCGGCACAAGCGGAGGCTGGCCCGCAGGCTTTGCATCGGTCAAGATTCCGCAGGGCTTTGGCGAGATGCAGCACGTGGACATTGTGTGCACCGAAAATTACGACACCTACATTTACGGCATCTATGACGGCGGCCAAAGACAGCTGCTGCTCAAGACCGCTATGAACAACACCACGCTCAGCGTTTACAATGCAGAAGGCGCTCTGGTTGCCGAAACTGCCAACAAAATGAGCCATTACGCAGGCGACTACTTCGTATTCTTTACCCACATGGGCGCAAGCGTGATTGACAACCTTAACATGTATGCCTGCCAGAAGGAGGACAAGAGAGTGGAAACCGTGGTTACCGCGATCCCCGACGAGGGTGTGAATCCCGGTCTGGATATGACCGACAAGACCGACCTTGTCAGCATTTGCTACTCGGTTTGGTTTGACGGTATTCTCGGCACGGGTACAGAGCCCGTAACAGACTGGCACAACGTTACCGAGGTGCTGGAAGGAAAAAGAGACTGGGGACCCCAGCACGCCTTCCACTACTGGGCAAAGCCCGCGCAGGGCTATTACCGCTCCACGGATATGCAGGCGGCAAAGAATAACCTGATCCTCTTGGGAGAGGCTGACGTGGACTTTATCATTCTCGATTACACCAATGCAAACGACGGCTATATCTTCAACACCGCCATGGGCAAGGTATGGATGTTTGATCCGCTGGAGACCCTGTGCAAGGCATCCCTGGAGCTGCGCGCCGAGGGCTATCGCACCCCTTATATCGTATGCTGGTGCGGTGAGTCCAAGGGTCCGATGATCAAGGAGCTTTATAACCGTTATTACACCAAGGACAATCCTTATGCAGACTGCTTTGTTTACTGGGAGGGTAAGCCCTTCATGATCTACACGCAAGAGGCAGACTCCTTCCCCTACCCCGAGCTGTTCACGGTACGTCACATGTGGGGCTTGACCGATGCACCTTGCTGGAGATTTTTGAATATCAACAACAAAAAGACCGCCTACAAGCAGGACGGCGTGATCGAGCAGATCTCGGTAGCCGTTGCTTCTCAGGAGACCTACATGTCCATGCCCACCGCGCACGGCAGAAACGGCGGCAAGTTCTTCTACGACCAATGGAAAGAGGCATTCCGTACGCACCCCAAGGTAGTAACCATTACCTGGTGGAACGAGTGGACCGCACAGAGATTCATTGTGGACGGAGAAACCGCATTCGTGGACAACTACAACCAGGAATACAGCCGCGACATCGAACCCATGGAGGGCGGCCACGGCGACCTTTACTATCAATGGATGAAGCAATATATCGCAGCCTACAAGGCAGGCGAGAGCTGCCCCAGGCTGATAGGCGATAACTAAAGCACACAAAGGGAGGATCCGTACGGATCCTCCCTTTTCTTTATGCTTTTTTGCCTTTGGGCGGTGTCTTTTTCTTTTTTCTGACCGAAAAGCCGAATTCCCCGATCTTTTTGCCCAGAGCAAAATATTCTCCGTGCGCAAATGCGGCAAGATTTGCCCTGTCCAAGCGCAGCTTACCGTTTTGGTCAATCAGCTTCTCCTCCACGTCCACGGCAACCACGTCAGCCAAGAACATATGGTGCGAGCCAAGCTCGATCACGTCGGTCACGCGGCATTCCAGAGAAAGCGGGCTCTGCCCGATCAAGGGGCATGCCACCTCGCTTGCCTCTTGCTTTTCAAGGCCGTATTTTTTGAATTTATCCACCTTTGCCCCGGTCAGCATGCCGCAGCCGTCTACCGCCTTGATCATATCCGCGCTTGTCAGGTTGATCACAAATTCCCCGCGCTCCTTGATCATGGAGTAAGAATGGCGCCCCGGACGCACCGAAATATACGTCTTGGGCGGCACCGTATTGATGATGCCGGTCCATGCGACTGTGAGTGCATTGGAGTGCTCCATATCACCGCACGTGACAAGTGCGGGCGGTGCGGGCGCGAGCAGCGCGCCACCGCGCCATTTGATCTTTGCCATAAAATTCCCTCATTTTCCTGATATTAACTTGATTATATCACGCAGCCTTCACACTGTCAAGTTAAAATTACTCTTGACAAACGTACCAAATTTGTGTATAATTGATTATGTATGGAAATGTTTCAAATGTAACGCGAGTTTTATAGATCCGCAGCATTCTCTGCGGAGAAAGGATGAATTATGTTAGTACGTAAAAAGACACCTCGAATTTATACGCCCGTCAAGGACGTGCGTGACCTGACCCGTGTGCTCAAATCCCACGGTGCCAAGATCGCTTTCCGCTATTTCAGAGGCAAGCAGCTGCTCTCCATGTCCTACAGCGAGTTTTCCGACCTGATCGTTTCGATCTCCGCAGGTCTTGACGCGATGGGACTTGCAGGCAAGAGAGTTGCCATCATCGGTGAATCCTCTCCCCAGTGGGTTGCTACCTACCTTGGTACCATTGCAGCAGGCGGTGTTGCCATTCCGATCGATAAGGAAGTGGCAATTGAAGAAATCGAGGGCTTTTTGTCCTTTGCTGAGGCAGATGCAGTGGTTTATTCCTCCTGCATGAACGAAAAGCTGGCAAACGCTGTGGAAAATCATCCCACTGTGCAGCATTTCTTCCCCATCAGCACCGACAAGATTACTTATATGAGCAACCCCAAGGTCAAGGAATTTGACGATCTGGTAGCCCTTGGTCAGCAGAATGTTCACGACAATCATTACGCGCTCAAGACCCCCAAGGATATCCGTCGCATGGCAGTTATGCTGTTCACCTCGGGTACCACCGGCACCTCCAAGTGCGTTATGCTGTGCGAGAACAACGTGATCGCCGCTGCCAATGCAGCTTGCTCCGCCGTTGACTTCTGCAAGGAAGACGTGGTTGTTTCGGTGCTTCCCATTCACCACACCTATGAGCTGTGCATTGAGATCGCTGCCCTGATCTACGGTATCGAGCTGTGCGTCAACGATAGCTTAAAGCACGTTATGCGCAACTTCGAGCAGTTCAAGCCTACGGGTCTGCCTCTGGTTCCTCTGTTTGTCAACACCATGGACAAGAGAATTTGGGAAACCGCTCGCAAGAAGAACAAGGACAAAATGCTCAAGGGCGCAATCAAGCTCTCCGGCACTGCGAGAAAAATGGGTATCGACATCGGTACCGGCCTTTTCAAGGACGTAACCGGTGCTTTTGGTGGCAGACTGAACAAGATCATCTCGGGCGGCGCACCGCTTAACACCTCGGTTGTGGCAGACTTTGATGCCTTTGGCATTCAGATCTGCGAGGGCTACGGTATCACCGAGTGCTCTCCCCTGGTTGCCGTGAACCCCTACTATGCGCCTAAGCTTGGCTCAGTAGGTCCTGCCGTGGAATGCTGCCGCGTTCGTATCGATCCCGACCACATTGACGAGCAGGGTCGCACCATCGGTGAGATTCAGGTCAAGGGTGACAACGTCATGCTCGGATACTACAAGAACGAGGAAGAAACCGCCAAGGCATTCACCAGAGACGGCTGGTTCCGCACCGGTGACCTGGGTTACATGGACGAGGACAAGTACATCTTTATCACGGGCAGAAAGAAGTCCGTTATCGTTCTGGAAAACGGTAAGAACGTATTCCCCGAGGAGATTGAGGAGCATCTGGAAAACATTGAGACCATTGCAGAATGCGTAGTCATTGGCAGAGAGGGCGAGGACGGCATTAAGCTGACCGCTGTGGTTTACCCCAATGCTGACAGATTCGACAAGAATGCAACGCAGGAGGAGATCCAGTCTACCATCTCCGCGCAGATCAAGGATCTCAACAAGCAGCTGGTTGCTTACAAGCAGATCCGTGTCATCGAATTCCGCAACACCGAATTCGAAAAGACCACCTCCAGAAAGATCAAGAGACACCTGGTTAAGTAAAAAAACAGCAAAGGGGCTGCCGTGGGCAGCCCCTTTTTTTCAGTCTCTTTCATAAACAAGGAAAGCAAATATGATTGCCACAGCCAGCAAAACGCAGCTCGCCAGCACCGCATAAGCGCTCAGCAGTGCCACCAGGAAATTGCCCAGTGCAGCCCCCAGCGCAAAAGCAGTCAGCGCCACGCCAAACACCAGAACCTGTACTCCATTGCCCCTTGCATTGCCCACCGCGCACTCCATGCCGTGGTGCACCGCACTGCGCAAATTGCCAATGCACATAGTGGTTGCCACGCGAATGCTCAAAAACGAGGGAAAGCTTTCCAGCTGCATGCCGCACACAAACGAGATCATGGCAGTAGCGATCAGATGGTTGTAGTCCGCAACAAAGCACACACCGATCAGAATAGCGATCTCCAGGATCAGGGTTCTCCACTTGTGCAAAAACGGTTTCCATCCCTTGTGCATGCGCTCCAGCAAAAACGCGACTGCCGTACCGCCCATAAACGCAAGAATGGGCCAGAGATAGCTCAATGACTGCAAGAATTCTCCCCTGACCAGGTTGATACAGAACAAGAGGATATTTCCCGTTTGCGCATAGGCGAACACGCCCTCACAATACAGATAGGAATATGCATCCATGCACCCGCCCGAGGCTGCCAGCAGTGCCAGCAAAATGACGGGGGCTATTTTTCTTTTGAAATCCTTCAATATTTTCACCTCAAATCAATAGAACAACTGCATCAGCGCAGGCGTGACCTGCTCACAAAGCCCCAGCTCATGTATCAGCGTCAGCACGGTATAGCGGTCTCTGACCGTGTATGCTTCTCGGATCATATCGCGCATCGTCTGCTCACGCACGCCAATTTCCGAAAAGCGCACGGGACAGCCCATGCCCACAAGCAATTCGCGCACGTCCTGCCAGCCGGGCAAAGAGGTGCACAGCGCATACACTGCCCGAGCATTTTTGCAGGGCACGCGATTTTCCGCAATATATTCGTACAGCCAAAGTGAGACCAGCGTGCCCATGCCCACCTTGATGCCGTGCGCGGGGATAGGCTCACCGCGACGCGCAAAATCCATTTCCAGATAGTGCGATTGATGGTGCTCGCTGCCGCTTGCGGGGCGCGAGTTCCCGCAAAGTGCCATGGATCTGCCGGCTATGATCAAGGCATCCATCAGCTTTTCCACCGCTGCAGGGTCATTTTGTACCAGACCCTGATAGGCGTTCATGCAATCCGCTCTTGCCTGCTCCATCATGGCATAAGCTTCTGTGTGGATTTCTTCACCGTTGATCAGGTGCGAGAGCTGCCAGTCGGCAAGGCAGGTAAATTTTCCCACAATGTCGCCAAATCCGGCAGCAGTCATGATGCGCGGAGCTGTGATGATCACGTCGCGGTCGATCAGCACGTGCGCGGGCGGGTTGACCGTATCGGTCACCTTGAAGCCCTCTCGCATCAGCGCAGCACCTGCCGAGCAATAGCCATCCATGCTGGCTGCCGTTGCCAACACGCCGCTTGGGATGCCTGCGTGCGTGCCTGCCGATTTTGCCATATCGTTGAGCGTGCCGCTACCCACTGCCAGCACGTAATCGGCATGCTCTGCCGCCACGTAAGCTTGTGTGCATTTCTCCTCGGTAGGCAGCAGCTCGGGATCGGGATAATATACGTCGGTCACCGCGCAGCCTGCACAAATCATCGCATCACGCAAGGGGCGAGCATACGGGGCTGTATTGACGTCGTACAGCATTGCCACCCGCCCACCTGCCACTGCCGACAAAAAAGGGGCAAAGCCATCCTTATGCTTATAATAAATCTCAATATTCATGCCTTATATCCTCTCAAAGGGCTGTGCCGCATCCGACAAGGCGCGCCACAGCGTCACGCGCGTGTACTGCCCATGCTCCGGGTCCTTCCCTGCCTCGGAAAAATAATATCTGCCGTCTCCCAGTGCACACATGCCGGTTGATCCGTGCGCAAAGCGGTTGCTTGCAAGCAAGCGCAGCTGCATGATGGGATGCCCGTACGCATCGTGCACCGATTGCACGGGAGCAGCCGAGCCATCTATGATAAACATACTGTCATTTTCAAATTGCGGTTTTTTACCGGGATAAACCGCCACCAACCAATTGCCACTGTATGCGTCGTATTCCAGATTCTGAATGCCCCAGGTGGTGTTGCCCGTGTAAAGAAAATACTTGCCTGCCGAATGCGCGCTGCTTTGGTGCATGTGCTCCTGCTGCAAGGGCTGTGCCACGGTATCCCACCAGGTCTGCGCATCATAGCTGAGAATGATCTGGTAGTCGTTATCCCTGCGCGCTGTGTCACCGTAAATGCCGTAGCAAATATTCAGGTATTGCTTGCCGTCACGCCTACCCCAAGCAGGTCCCCAAGCCGTTCCGTCAATGCCGCTGCAGGCATATCTGTGCGCAAAGGTCTGCCCGTCCAACTCCACACTCGCTTCAAAGTCCGCCACGACCTCGGGCAAGTACACCGCGCGCATCACCTTATCGGCATCCATTCCCGGGCGGTCAATGCGATCCACGTCAAAAATCGCACAGTAAAACGCATTGTCAATCTGCTTGTCCGCCATGTTCAGATGCTGCAGAATGCCGCGCCCGATCGAGTCGTTTTTGTATTCCAGAGAGCCGTACACGCGCCCGTCAATCGGGCACAGATCAATACAGCCAAGATGCCCGATCAAGCCGTCCACACTGCCGATCAGATTGCCTGCAAGGTCGGTCTTGATCAGCTTGGTGGTAAAGGAATAATACACGTATCCCTTGACCGTGTCCACGGCAATACCCTGACAGTGGCAAGCTCCGAAATATCCCGAAAAAATGCTGCTCGGCAGATTCATATACGCTCTCCCTTCGGTTTTATATCTATATTATACTGCGGCATGTTCGGAAAGTCAAGATAAAAGGACACCCGATGACTCGGGTGCCCTTTGGTTTTAAATGGTGCCGCTGACGACCAGCGTGCTCTCTCCGGGTATAACAGTCACACTACCGTCCGCCTGCTGCACAAAGGTGGCTGCGGGTACTGTGATCAGGCTTGTCACAGTGGCAAATTCACCGGTGGCTGCATTGTAGGTGTAGCCCGTACCTTGGCTGAGCACAGTGCCGTCCAACGTGACGGTGGTGATATCCAACACGGGATCAAAGACGTCGGTCACCTGCAAGTTGTCGGTAGCAACCGCGGCTGTATTGCCGAAGTTCTGGATGACAAAGGTATAGGTGATGGCACCATTCTCAGCCACAGAGGTAGGCGAAAGGGCTTTGGTAATGTTCAGCATAGGCTGAGCAACAGTAGCCACGGTGGCAGAATCCGAGAGCGGCTCGGGAATACCTGCCCCGGTAGCCGTCGCAGTATTGGTGATCTCTCCGTCCACGTCCAAGGGTGCGACCGCACTCACCTCTGCTGCATAAATCAACACTGCGTCACCACCTGCGGGCACGGTAATGCCACCCACGCTCAGCGGCTGGGTCTGATCGGGCACAGGTGTGGGCTGCAGCACACCGTTGACGTACAAAAGAATGCTGCCGGGTACAAAGGCAAGCGGATATACCGTGCCGGTGCCAAATGCAAAAGCGCCAAGGTCATCCGTCACGGTAATGCCGGTCAGGGGCGCGGTACCGGAATTGACCAGCGCCACGGCATAGGTGAGCACATCACCTGCCGCGTAGGTTCCGCTCAATGCCGTTTTGGTCAGCGAAAGCGTTTCAAGAAAGGTGCCGGTCACGGTATTGGAATCCACCGTGCCGCCATTATAGGAAAGAGTTGCTCTATTGGTAAAGGTTGCCATATCATTTCTCCTTTTGTTGTGATGGACAAGCGCCTGCAAAGCAGCACTGTCCTATCGACAGTATATGAGCAAAATCAGCAATGGTTGACCGACGGGGATTCTATATCCATTCCAAATGAAGAGCCCCTTTCGTGTCGTCTTGAGCAAAACACCCCACTATGTGTCATCCTGAGCAAGCAAACACCCCGGTGTGGGTGTTTGCGCGTCGAACTTTCAAAAATCTGCAATAGTTTGCTGATTTTTGAAAGTCAAAGCGCAAGGATTGCGCTTTGAGGATCTAGTAAACGATTTGCGACACGCGAAAAAGCCTCCCTCCGGGAGGGAGGTGGCATTTTGCAAATTGATGGCATAGGGG
>SVQP01000057.1 GCA_015065285.1 Oscillospiraceae bacterium
TCCCGGAGGTATTTTCCCATGATTTCTGTAGCAATTCTCGGCTTTGGCGTAGTCGGCAGCGGCTGTGCCGAGGTACTGACACAAAACAAAGATCTGATCCGTGCCGCATGCGGCAGTGACGTTGAGATCAAGTACATTCTCGATCTGCGCGATTTTCCTGACAGCCCCTTTGCAAAGAGCGTCGTGCATGATTTCAATATCATTGTAAACGACCCCGAGGTCTCTTTGGTTGCAGAGATGATGGGTGGCTCGCACCCCGCTTACGAGTTTACCAAGGCATGCTTACAGGCGGGCAAGAGCGTAGTCACCTCCAACAAGGAAGTGGTTGCAAACTTTGGCGCAGAGCTTTTGGCTTTGGCCGAGCAAAACGGCGTGTCGTACCTGTTTGAAGCCAGCGTGGGCGGCGGTATTCCCGTGCTGCGCTCGATCTACGTCGACCTTGCATCCAACCGCATCGGCGAGGTCAACGGCATTCTCAACGGCACCACCAACTATATTCTGACAAGCATGAAGGAATCCGGCACCAGCTTTGACGACGCGCTCAGGGCAGCGCAAAGACTGGGATATGCAGAGGCAAACCCCGCGGCTGACGTGGAGGGACTTGACGCTGCACGCAAGGTCGCCATTCTGTGCGGTCTTTGCTTTGGCAAGCTGATCGCCCCCGCAGACATCCACACCGAGGGCATCACCGCCATTTCGGGCAAGGACGTATCCGACGCGGCACAGATGGGCTATGCCATCAAGCTGATCGGACATGCCGATTGTAAGGACGGTAAGATCACCGCGCTGGTCAGCCCCCGCATGGTGCCCATGAGCAATCCCCTTTCGGGCATCTCGGGCGTATTCAACGGTGTGCTGCTCAACGGCAACATGGTAGGCGACGTCATGTTCTACGGCCCGGGAGCCGGCAAGCTGCCCACCGCAAGCGCAGTCGTTGCGGACATCATCGACATCGCGTCCGGTAAGGGCGGTGCGGTCAAAAAGCCGCATTTTGTCAACGCGGCGGCAGATGACCTTGCTGACTTTGCCGCATATTCCTGCGCTCGCTATTTCAGATTTGAAAATTCCCTGTCCGAGGTAAACGCTGTGCTTGGTGAGCGTGCCGGGCATATACTCTGCGAGGACGGTTACGTTTCGGTCATCACCGCTGTTCCCATGAGCGAAAGTGAGGTTGCCGAGCTCGCCACAAGGCTCAAAGTCTGCTCGGCCATGCGCGTATTATGATGAAGAAAAAAAGCAGAGGCTTTGCCAAGCGCGGCAGCATCGGATATATTCTGGTCGGCACGCTGGTCGTGATCCTGATGCTGTTTTGCATCATTGCGCTGACCGCGTCGATCGCGCCCGTGGTGCTCTCGATCCACGCAGGCGACGCGCCCGCCATGATGACCATGCCCGCCATGTTCTATTGCGTGTTTGTGGATTTCATTTTGCTGGAGATCATTTTCCTGCTCTTCCAGCCGGGCGCCAAGGATTATATTGAGGACGAGCAAACGCCTGTAAACAAGGATAAGAAAAAGATGTCGGGGCAAGTCATTATCGGCATCGTGTGCTGCGTGCTGCTTGTGTGCAGCATTGTCACGGCGCTGGGCGTATGCAACGTGTTCACCGAGGACGGCATGGAATCATACGTCTTTTTCAAGACCGATTCCTTTACCTGGGATGAGGTGGTATTCTACGAGCTGGAGTTTTCCAAGGAAAGCGGCCTTTCGCTTATGATCCACCTGTCCAAGGACCAAGCCATTCCCCTCTTTGGCATAGACAAGATCGCAAACCAGGCGTTCACCGAAAAATACGTGGACGAATACGGATTTGCGGGATATCTCAAGGAGCTGGCAATCGAGAGCGACAAGACCTTCAAGGTCAAAAGCCCCGAGGCCATCGAGGCGTATTTCAAAAGTTCCCCCTATTGGGAGGCAATTGAGAAGTTGATACAGTGAGAACATTTGCCAATATTTGCTATAATGAATCATAGGTTGTTTTGATTGATCAAAAATTGACTCCAACGAGATATCATCCAAACTTTATACTCAGGAGGCCGTAGATATGCTGAACAGAAGATTACTAAGCTTGTTGCTTTGCATGGCAATGATCACGGGATGGATGATGGCCTGCGACCATCAATCTCCTCCCCCAACGGAAGAGAGCATCCCCTCGGAGGATAGCACCGAGCAACCGACCGAGCCCTCAGAGGACAGCACCGAGCAATCGACCGAGCCCTCGGAGGACAGCACCGAGCAACCAACCGAGCCCTCGGAGGACAGCACCGAGCAACCGACCGAGCCCTCGGAGGACAGCACTGAGCAACCGACCGAGCCCTCGGAGGACAGCACCGAGCAACCGACCGAGCCCTCGGAGGACAGCACTGAGCAACCGACCGAGCCCTCGGAGGACAGCACTGAGCAACCGACCGAGCCCTCGGAGGATCCCCCTGTGATTGAGGACCCGGAAGTAACCGAAGCAACGACATTGTTTGCTGTTCCGAACGGATGGCTCTATGATCTGGATGTGTATATCACCTGTATTGAAATGGCAGATTTGCTGGAAGCGATGCTTTACGCACGGATTCCCGAACCGTCTCAGGTGACACTTTCATGGCTCAACAGTCCCGAATGGGTGGATAACTCTGTCTGCTATCGCGGACACGCTATGGGTTACATCTATCGGCTTGCATTGGAAAACTACCACGGCATCGAGAACGCTCAGGATGCCTATAACTACGATCCGTTTCAGTATATACGCACTCTCAGCATCTACCACGACCGTGTAGGCAGTGCTCTCCCCTGTATGGAGATGAAGCTTTTTAACGAGGGGAAACTACCGCAAAACGATACGGTTGGCTTTGATGTGTATGGCTCCGTTTATTGTGCCGCCCAGACTGATATGACAAACTATCTGCCGATCCTCGATGTGGACGAGGATCTGTATATCCGTTATGACGAGCCGATTACCCGGAAGGAAGCGATAATTGCGTGCAAGCGACTGTACAATGCTTATCTCGATAAGACTGCCGTTCCTGTCTCTTCCATCGGTAAGCTGGAATTTGCCCCCGAACAACTCGCCAAGGCAGCGGAAATGCCGGATGCCTCCTGGAACAGCCTGCCTTCCTGGAGCGGAATGGGAGTCAACCTGACTCATCTTACCGGGTATATGCGTGAAAGTGATTTTGCGATGTGGCAGAAATACGGTATCGATTTTGTTCGTATCTTTGTGAACGATGAACTGCTTCAGTGGAACGGGGAGGAGATGACGATTCCACAGTATCTGCTGGATAATCTGGATGAAGCTATGCAGTGGGCAATCGAATACGGCGTACATCTTTGCGTGCTTTTGGATGAAGACGGCTTTAACGGTGCATCCATGGGTGTGGCAGGATTTTACGATGACCAACTTACGGAAAGACTTATTTCCTGCTATCAAATGCTGGCAAGACGATATGCCGATCTGCCCAACAACGTGTTCAGCCTGAACATTTTCAATGAGCCGTGGATGCTTTCCCTTGATGATGAAGAACTCTACGTGAAAAAAGCACGGGAGGTCATTTCAGCGATTCGGGAATATGGCGATGACAGACTGATTTTTGTCGACGGTCTGGCCGGCTCTCAGCAGCCCGTATACTGCCTTGCAACTGACAGAGTGGCGTTGGCAACCCATATGTACGGCCCCGATTCCCTCTATACCGCCGGTTGGGATTACAATGCCTGGTGGTATGCCGGACAACAGTGGCCTTACGATTACGTGACGGGCTTTGTTTTCTCCGCAGAGGAAAACTATACGTTTGAAGGCAATTTCCCAGAGGGAATGCAGGTACAGCTGCTGATCGGTAATACCGATGACGCAAACGGCGAATTGTTACTGTACGCGGACGGTGAGCTGATCGAATCTCTTCCCTTAAATGCAGATAACCGAAGCATTATGCAGGAGTTTCCCCCCTTGACATCCGACGCAAAGGAGCTTGTGCTGGAATGGCACGGTGATACGGGCTTAGGATTCCGAGGTATCGCTTTGGTATACCCAGAAAAGGGTGAGTCTGCCATTCCTAAAATGGTTTCTCCCTGGAACGATGGTCAATACACCCATACGCTTTGTGAAAACAAGGTCGTGCTGATCGTTTGCGAAATGGACTTTGCATTTGATGGCGAATATGCCAATCCTGTAATCGCGGTAGCCGACGACGGAAGCTATACCGTTACTCATGACGGTGGCAAGCGATATACATACGGAAAGGATTACTATGCATCAATGCTTGAAAAATGGGTTGCCTTCTCAAAGCAAACCGGTGTTGCCGTTATGGTACAGGAGTGGGGACCTTATGCGGATGCGTATATATCCCAGGAGGCTGCCATCGGTGTATCGATTGCAGGTGCTGAGGCCATGAAGGAGGCAGGATTTCCTTGGTGTATTTGGGTACAGCTTCTGAATACCGAGAAGTGGGATACAGAACCTCTTGTTGATGGAACCTATCGTATAAATACGGGATTGCTTGAAGCACTTGAACCATATATGAAAGATTAAGTGGGATGTGATCAGAATCATTATCGAAACAAGGATTCCTTCCTCAAAAGCAAACTCATCAGCAATGATGACTCACGGCGGCCTTTTGGCCGCCGTTTTTTATTCCAAGTCCAAATCCAACCCGGGGTTGATTTTTGTTCTCAAAAACAAACCATACGATATGTTGCAAGAAATGCAGGCGCATGCTATAATGGTATCGTGATCACGAAACAACATTGAAATGAGGATAAAAATATGAGTATCGGAAGTAACATTTACGCTCTGCGCAAGGCCAAAAGGGTCACGCAGGCACAGCTTGCCGAAAAGATCGGCGTTTCGGAGCAGGCGGTTTCCAAATGGGAAAACGACGTATGTGCGCCCGACGTCAGCCTGTTCCCCGTCATTGCAGAATACTTTGGCGTTTCGATCGATCGCCTGTTCGGCTATCACAATAACAGTTATGCCGAAGAGGTCAAAAAGATCATCAAGGCGGCCGACGACAGCATGGACACCTATAAAGAGATTGAGATCATCAGCGAGGGGCTTTCGCGCTATCCCAACAGCCCCGAGCTCAAAATCTATCTTGCCTTTTCCCTTTCCATGGTCAATCGCTTCTCCGAGGACGCAGATGAGCGCGCCAAGGCTGTGGAAAAGGCGATCAAGGTCTGCACCGAGGTGGTGGATACCTGTGGAGACCAAGAGCAGGTGGACGACGCGCTGAACATGCTGACGCGTATTTACAATGAGACCGCACAGTACGAAAAGGCGCAGGCTTGCATTGAGAAAATGAGCGCGGAGTGCTACGACAGACGCGTTCTCGGCATGGTTGGCATGCTGGGCGGCAAGAAAAGCTATGCTGAGCAAGAGCAGTATGCACAGAATGCGCTTTGGAAAATGTACTGGACCATGAGCCACGTACTGGAAAAGATGTCGTACACCTATACTGAGCAAGGACAGACCGACAAGGCGCTCGCGTTTATCAAGGCAAACCAAGCCCTGCTCTCTACGTTCGACCTTGGCTGCCCCGATTTTTACGCGGCATATAAGATCACGGCTTATTCAAATGAAGCAAAAGCCTGCATGAAGCTTGGCGACAAACAAAAATGCCTTGCTGCACTCAAGCAGTTCTTTGTCGTCGCAAATCAAGTCAACGAGGTTGCCAAGAGCGAGGATTTCCACGTGCGTGCAAGAAATCCCCTGTATTTCTCGGCCATTCTCGACGAGGATCTTATGGAGGAATGCATCCTTCCCGGCGTGCACCCCGAAAAATTTTTGCCTACGTTTGACGCATTCTTCGGTGAAGACGAGGAATACGCAGCGTTCAAGCAAGCGGTGCTGGCGTAATACGAATCACGGCGGCCGAAAGGCTATAAATTAGCCACCACTTACGTGGTGGCTTTTTTGTGTTTTGCTTTTGCTGAAAGAGTGTCTGTAGGATGCTCCTTCTTGACGATGTCAAGAAAAACTGTTATAATGACGATAGTCAACTTGAAACTGCGCGTTTTTGGTCAAGACAAATGCAAATTGTTGTGTTAAAATGCAAATGTACCTCGAGGAAAATATTTGTGAAAAGGAGATTTTTTATGAGTCATAATGAGAATCATGAATTGATCAAAAACGCGGTAAAGTATATCGATAAGTTGGGCTCCGGAAAAACCACGATTGAAGAGGTAGCGAAAAATGCGGGATTTTCCATTGATTATTTCAACCGTATCTTTCGAAACCACACCGGATTTAACGTCATGGAGTATTCGCGCTTCAGACGCTTGAATAAGGCAGCAAGGCTGCTGCGTCTGTCTGATACCGATATTTTGACCATTGCATTGGAGTGCGGATATGATAGCCACGAGGGCTTTATTCGAGCATTCAAGGATCAATACGGCAAAACACCCAGCGAGTACCGCGAGAGCATGAAGGGCAAGCAATTTGTCTGGGCGGATCACGAGCTGAATGCAACCGCCGTGGCAGAATTTCGTCATACACTGCCCAATTTTTCGGAGATCAACGCTGACGATGCTATTGACTGGCTCTTGGAAAAGGATGCAAAACGATACGGGTATACAGCAGTTACCATTGCATTCAACGGCTCCAAAGTGTTATCCAATAGCAGTTTGCAGGATAAAGGGTGCTTTGTGACCAGTGATAATTTCTACGACCAACCGCTTTTGACATTGGTGTTGAATGACATCGAGATGCTGAGAGAATATGTCGAAACACTTATACAGCTGTCCCCCGGCAATATTGACTGTATTTTTGATACCGACGTGAGCTTGGAGGTCGTGGAAAAGGCACTGGAGGGTATTCCTTACAAGACCCTGAAAGCATGTCCCGAAACCATGTATTTCGGAGAGCCTTTTGTGTTGCCCGAGGCCGCCAAAGAGTATGATATTCACGTATTGGAATTAAAGGACCTTGACGCTGTCGAGGAATTGATTTCTCAGCACCCCGATCCGGTTTTCAAAAGAACGGGCGGTTATGGGATTCGCAATCTTTTGCAGCAGCCGCTTTCGCAAAGACCTCTTGAGCAGTATATGGGTGTGTTCAAGGACGGTAAGCTGCTTGCCATTGCGTATGACGGGCTGCAGAGCACGCATGGATTCTGCTTAAGCAACTGTATCCATACGCCTTTCTTGCCGGGTGCTCCCCAAGATGCAATCAGATATCTTTATCTTGCAGCGACTAATGCGATTATGGAACGAGGCTATATTCCGTTTGAAGATGCGCAGTTTGACGAATACGCGAATGTACATGGCGGATTTGATGCGTTTGAACTTGGGTTTGAACGCGTGAATACGGTGTTTAGCATCGGATTTTGATTCATTGGCAAAAAATCAGCAAACGAAATAAATACGAACGTAGGGGAGGATATCATCCTCCCGCACGCGAGAAGGAAAGAACGTGTTAGGATATCACGATCACAAATCCTTTTCGGGCGGGAGGATGAATTTGCTTGCAAATATTCCCCCCCTACACGCAAATCAACCAAAAAACCGACAACGTTGTTTCCAGGAAAACGTCCTCTTTGAATACCCCTCCCCTTTTTGGTCAACACTCTCCATACCCAATTTTTATATATGGAGGTAAATATGACACTTACACCCAAGGAATCGAGTCTGCTCAAGGACCTCAAGGGAGAGGAGCAACTGTGTGTGGCAAAATATCAGAAATATGCGGCTGAGGCAAAGGCACCCGAGCTGCAGACGTTGCTTTCGGGCATTGCCACCACCGAGCAGGAGCATCTCAAGACGCTCAACGACATGGAAAGCGGAAAGCTGGGCACGGTCCCCTCGCAGATCCCCGCGCCCGACAAATCAAGCTGCGTTGCCGTTTCCTACGCAAGCCCTGCGGACAAGGAGGCTGACGCCTTTCTTTGCAAGGATCTGCTTGCGACCGAAAAGCACGCGTCCTCACTCTACAATACCTGCGTGTTTGAGTTCACCTACCCCGAGGCAAGAAAAATGCTGAACCACATCCAGGCCGAGGAGCAGCAGCACGGTGAAATGCTGTACGCTTATATGAACGCCAACGGCATGTATAGCTAACGCGAGAAATAGTCCACCGTCCATTGTCTGACCTCGCCTTGCATCAGCGTAAGCACGCCAAGGTTGAGCAGCGTCATCAGCCCGATGGCAAGATCGGCAATGCTCCACAGCACGGTGGGTGCGGCAACCGTGCCCACCGCTGCCCCGAGCGCAAACAGACAGACAAAGCCAAGGCGCACGCCCTTGTTTTTTGTCAGGTACGACAAGGCCTCCAGCGCGTAATGCCCCCAGCACACCACGGTGGCAAACCCGAAAAACAGCACCATTGCGCACAAAAAGTACCCTGCCCAATTCCCCAGCACCTCGGTATAGGCGCGCACGGTCATCATGATCGAATTCTCACCGTAGCATGCGACCTTGTCGTAGCTGACCAAAATGACAAGCGCGGTCATACTGCACAGCACCAAGGTGTCGGCAAACACCTCGAAAATGCCCCAAAAGCCTTGCTTGGCGGGGTGGTCGGTATCGGCGCAGGCGTGCGCGATGGGGGCTGTACCGCAGCCTGCCTCGTTGGAAACAAGGCCGCGCATGGTGCCGTAGCGCAACGCGCGTGCCATGGCAAAGCCACCCACGCCGCCGATCGCACTCCTTGGCGAAAACACCGCCGCGAAAATGCTTTGCAAAACCCCCGGGATCTGCCCTGCCCGCAAAATCAGCACCGCCAAGGAAAGTACCATAAAGCCGCCTGTCATGACCGGCACAAGCAGATCGGTCGCACGCATGATGCGCGCAGAGCCCCCAAGCATGACCGCAAAGGTCAGCACGCAAAGGGCGATTCCCGTCCACATCGCAGGAATACCCAAGATCCCCTCAAACGCACCGCCGATGGCGTTGGTCTGAATGATGCAGCCCATGCTGATACCGTCCAGTACGCACAAAAGCGCAAAGGCAGCCGCAAGAAAGCGACCAAGACCGCCAAGGCCGCGCGAGGCAAAACAGTCTACAATATAATACATAGCCCCGCCGCGGTGCTTGCCGTCCGCATCGGTGCGCCTGTGCGCGACCGCCAGCACCACCTCGGCATATTTGAGCGACATGGCCACAAGTGCGCTTGCCCACATCCAGAACACCGCGCCGGGGCCGCCATAGTAAATGGCGGACGCCACGCCCACCAAGTTTCCCACGCCCAGCGTGCCCGCAAGCGCCAGCGTCAAGGCTCGCACGGGCGAGGTCCCGCTGCCCGTTTTTTGCAGCATTCCGCCAAGCATGCGAAACGGATGCGCAGCGCACGCAATACCTACGCGCAACGAAAAAAACAGCCCCACAGCCACCAAAGCCACGGGCACGCCCACTCCCAAAAGGTTTGCATTGATCCATTCCATCGTCTTCTCCCCCCACTGTTGCTTCAATATATGCGACAGATGGGGCTTTTTTGTTGTGCAGAGCGAATTTTTAGCAGACAGTCCTGCCCTGATAACAATAAAATTGTTAATTATATGTGAATTATGGGCGCAAGGGGTTGATATTTCCTGAAATTGGTGTACAATATGTACTGTGGTTTGGCACTCACAAAGAAAGAGTGCTAATTCGTGGATTTATCCCGCCATTCAACATTTGTATCATTTAGGCCGCGATTTTTCGCGCGCATTCATAAGGAGGAACACAAACATGACTCTCAAGCCCCTTTCCAACCGCGTCGTCATCAAGTTCGTCGAAGCGGAAGAAAAGACCAAAACAGGTATTATTCTCACAGCATCCGCACAGGAAAAGCCCCAGATCGCAGAGGTTCTGGCAGTAGGCCCCGGCAAGCCCTCCGAAAACGGTGGATTCAGTGCTATGACCGTTAAGGTCGGTGACAAGGTGATCGCAAGCAAGTATGCAGGCACCTCTGTCAAGCTGGACGGCACCGAATACGTTATCGTTTCCGAGGACGACGTGCTGGCTGTTGTAGACTGATTATTATAGTAAGGAGAAAAACACATGGCAAAGGATATTCTTTACGGCATTGAAGCAAGAAACGCCCTGGTTCGCGGCGTTGATAAGCTGGCTGACACGGTCAAGATCACGCTGGGCCCCAAGGGCAGAAACGTCGTGCTTGACAAGAAATACGGCTCTCCCCTGATCACCAACGACGGTGTGACCATCGCCAAGGAGATCGAGCTGGAGGATGCAGCCGAGAACATGGGTGCTTCCCTTGTTAAGGAAGTTGCTACCAAGACCAACGACGCAGCAGGCGACGGTACCACCACCGCAACGCTGCTGGCTCAGGCTTTCGTTCGCGAGGGCATGAAGAACGTGACCGCAGGCGCAAACCCCATGGTGCTGCGCAAGGGCATCAAGAAGGCTGTTGACGCAGCAGTTGACGCGCTGGCTGCAAGTGCCAAGAAGGTCAACGGCAAGGAAGACATCGCACGCGTCGGCACCATCTCCGCAGGCGATGAGGTCATCGGCGAGCTGATCGCAGACGCTATGGAAAAGGTCACCTCAGACGGCGTGATCACCATCGAAGAGTCCAAGAGCGCAGAGACCTATTCCGAGGTGGTTGAGGGCATGCAGTTTGACCGCGGCTACCTCTCCCCCTACATGGTCACCGACACCGACAAGATGGAGGCTGTCATTGATGACGCCGCTATCCTGATCACCGATAAGAAGATCTCCAACATCCAGGAGATCCTGCCCCTGCTTGAGCAGATGCTGCAGTCCGGCAGAAAGCTGGTCATCATTGCAGAGGACGTTGAGGGCGAGGCGCTGACTACGCTGGTGCTCAACAAGCTGCGCGGCACGTTTACCTGCGTTGCAGTCAAGGCTCCCGGCTTTGGCGATCGCCGCAAGGATATGCTGCGTGACATCGCCATCCTGACCGGTGGTGAGGTCATTTCCTCCGAGCTGGGTCTTGAGCTCAAGGATACCCAGATGTATCAGCTGGGCTATGCAAGACAGGTAAAGATCACCAAGGAAAATACCGTCATCGTTGGCGGCAACGGCAACCCCGATGAGATCAAGGGCAGAATTGCACAGATCCGCCAGGGCATTGAGACTACGACAAGCGAATTTGACCGTGAAAAGCTGCAGGAAAGACTTGCAAAGCTTGCAGGCGGTGTGGCTGTGATCAAGGTCGGTGCTGCTACCGAGGCTGAAATGAAGGAAAAGAAGCTGCGCATCGAGGACGCACTCAACGCAACCAAGGCTGCTGTTGAGGAAGGCATCGTTGCAGGCGGCGGTACTGCTTACCTCAACATCATTCCCGCAGTCCAGAAGCTGCTGGAGACCACCGAGGGCGACGAGCGCACCGGTGTTCGCATCGTGCTCAAGGCACTTGAAGAACCCGTACGTCAGATCGCTGCAAACGCAGGCTTTGACGGCGGCGTGATCGTCAACAACATCGTAAACTCCGGCAAGATCGGCTACGGCTTTGACGCTTACAAGGAAGAGTACGTTGACATGATGAGTGCAGGCATCGTTGACCCCACCAAGGTGACAAGAAGCGCGCTGCAGAATGCAGCATCCATTGCATCCGTCATTCTGACCACCGAGAGCGTGGTTGCCGACAAGCCCGAGCCCGCAGCTCCCGCTGCTGCTCCCGCACCCGGCATGGGCGGTATGTATTGATCCAAATCAAAAATCGCGGAGGCGCAAGTGCGCCTCCGCTTTATTTTTGATTTAGATCAGTGAAATCTGCCTTACGGCAGGTGAAATATTTGCTGCGCAAATGTGAAATGTTCGCTGCGCGAACGTGTATAGTTTCTTTGAATAAGAATTTTTGATTCTTAACAAACATAGAATGTACTATTACGCCGCAAGGGGGGGCTTTTGCTTTGTTCAACGTGCTTTCGCTGTTTACCTACTTTTTTCACGTCATATTAGGGATCGGGACACCG
>SVQP01000058.1 GCA_015065285.1 Oscillospiraceae bacterium
GCTTGAGGTAATACATGATACCTACGGTTACGGGGTTATCAAAGGGCTCACCGGTTCTGCCGTCGTACAGAACGGTTTTGCCGTCGAACAGCTTGAGTCTCTTAGCGCGGCGCATCTGTTCAATATACTCGGGATCGCTTCTCTCCTCGGGAGTCAGCAATCTGTAGTCCTTGGTGCCGTCGGCATTGACGATCTCCTCAAAGAGCTCCTTGCCCTCGGGGTTTTCACCCGCAAACAGCTCACGGGAAAGTCCTGCCATGCGCAGACATTCACTGATGTCACGCTCGTTTGCACCGTCGAACACGGGGGTCATGATCTTCCAACCCAGCTTCTTGGACGCAATACCCAAGTGTACCTCGAGCACCTGACCAATGTTCATACGGGAAGGAACGCCCAGAGGATTGAGCACGATATCCAGAGGAGTACCGTCGGGCAGGAAAGGCATATCCTCGGGAGGCAGAATGCGGGAAACGACACCCTTGTTACCGTGTCTACCTGCCATCTTGTCACCCACAGAGATCTTTCTCTTCTGTGCGATATATACCTTAACGACCTTGTTAACGCCTGCGGGAAGCTCGTCGCCCTGCTCGTGAGAGAAGACGCGAACGTCCACAACCACGCCGCTCTCACCGTGAGGCAGACGCAAAGAGGTATCTCTGACTTCTCTTGCCTTCTCACCGAAGATGGCGCGCAGCAGTCTTTCTTCTGCAGTCAGCTCGGTCTCGCCCTTAGGCGTGATCTTACCAACCAGAATATCGCCTGCTCTGACCTCGGTACCCTTCTTTACGATACCCTCTGCGTTCAGATCCTTGAGTGCGTCGTCACCGACGTTGGGGATCTCGCGGGTAATCTCTTCCGGACCGAGCTTGGTATCTCTTGCCTCGTGGGAATATTCCTCGATGTGCAAAGAGGTATATACGTCGTCACGTACCAGTCTTTCATTGAGCAGAACCGCGTCCTCGTAGTTATAACCTTCCCAGGTCATAAAGCCGATCAGCGCGTTCTTACCCAGAGAGATCTCACCGTTGCAGGTTGCGGGACCGTCCGCAATGACCTGACCCTCTTCGATCAGCTGGCCTCTGTTGACCAGAGGTCTCTGGTTGAAGCAGGTACCCTGGTTGGTACGCTTGAACTTGGAAAGCGTGTAAACGTCCTTGATACCGCTATCGGTAACAATGACGATCTTGTCAGCCTCAACGCGCTCAACACGACCTGCGTTCTTGGCTACGACAACGACACCGGAGTCAACCGCTGCCTTGTACTCCATACCGGTACCAACGATGGGGCTGTCAGTTACCATCAGCGGCACTGCCTGCTTCTGCATGTTGGAGCCCATGAGTGCACGGGAGTTGTCGTCGTTCTCAAGGAAGGGGATCATAGCGGTTGCTACGGATACCACCATCTTAGGAGATACGTCCATATAGTCAATCTTGGAAACGTCAATTTCCAGAATCTCGGTCTTGTCACGTGCGGTGACCTTCTTATTAATGAAGTGGCTGTTTTCATCCAACGGCTCGTTTGCCTGCGCGATGATGTAGTTATCCTCAACGTCCGCAGTCATGTATTCCACCTCGTCGGTGACGATGTGCTCTACAGTTCCGTCCTCCTTCTGAAGGTGAACGACCTTGCGGTAAGGAGCCTCGATGAAGCCATAGTTGCTGATGCGTGCATAGGTGGTCAGATAGGAAATCAGACCGATGTTAGGACCTTCGGGGGTCTCGATGGGACACATACGACCGTAGTGGGTGTAGTGAACGTCACGGACGTCGAAGGACGCGCGGTCACGGGATAAGCCGCCGGGGCCCAGTGCGGAAAGACGGCGCTTGTGGGTCAGCTCAGCCAGGGGGTTATTCTGGTCCATGAACTGGGAAAGCTGAGAAGAGCCGAAGAATTCACGAATCACGGTAGCAACGGGACGGATGTTGATCAGTGCCTGAGGGGTCAGCTTCTCGTTATCCTGGGTGGTCATTCTCTCCTTGATGATCTTATCCATACGGGAGAAGCCAATGCGCAGCTGATTCTGCAGCTGCTCGCCCACGGAACGGATGCGACGGTTGCCCAGGTGGTCAATATCGTCAACAGTACCGATGTCGTTTGCAAGGGTCAGAATATAGTTAATGGAAGCAAAGATATCGTCCTTGGTAATGTGCTTGGGAGAAAGCTCACCGATTCTCTCCTTAGCCATTTCCTTGATCGCATCCACATCGCCTGCGCAAGCCTGGGCGATCTCCTGCAGAACGGGCGTGCAAACCTTACCGGTAATGCCGCAATCCTCAAGATCAAAGCCGATGACGTACTTGGGCTCGATGGTGTTGTTGGACAGGATCTTGACAACCTTGCCGTTATCCAGCTCAACGAATGCCTCGTTGACGCCTGCATTCTCGGCTTCGATTGCCATATCACGACTCAGCACAGTGCCCTTCTCAAACAGAACCTCACCGGTAAAGGGGCTGACCAGGTCAGATGCCAGTCTGCGGTTCTTGAGTCTGGAGTGCAGTGCTACCTTTTTATTATATTTATAACGACCTACGGGTGCAATATCGTATCTCTTGGGGTCAAAGAAATAGTTATTGATCAGCTGCTGTGCAGACTCCACCAGCGGAGGCTCGCCGGGACGCAGCTTCTTGTAGATCTCCTTGAGTGCTTCCACGTAAGGGGTGGTGTGATTGCGGACTGCCAGATCCTCGCTCTCATCCTTTTCAAAGGTTGCAGCAAGTCTTTCGTCCTCGCCCAGAAGCGCATAGATATCCTCTCTGGATTCTACACCCAGAGCGCGGATGAACATGGTCATGGGGACCTTTCTGTTCTTATCGATTCTGACGTACATCACGCCGTTGGCATCGGTTTCGTATTCCAGCCATGCGCCACGATAAGGAATAACGGTAGCGGCATAGGTGCGCTTACCGGTCTTATCAATGTCAAAGGAGTAGTACATACCGGGAGAGCGGATGATCTGGGAAACGATAACACGCTCTGCACCGTTGATGACGAACGTACCGGTTTCGGTCATCAAGGGGAAATCGCCCATATAAATATCGGTCTGCTTCACCTCGCCGGTCTGCTTGTTGGTCAGACGAACGTTGACCTTAAGCGGTGCGGCATAGTTGACGTCGCGCTCCTTGCACTCTTCTACGGGATACTTGGGCTTGGAATCCAGCGAGAAGGATACGAATTCAATGGACAGGTTGCCGGAATAGTCGGTGATGGGGGATACGTCACGCAGTACCTCCATCAGACCCTCATCCAAAAACCACTGGAAGGACTTGGTCTGAACTTCGACCAGGTTGGGGAGCTCGAGATTGAAGCGGGTGTTACGCGAGAAGGACTTTCTCACGTTCTGTCCGAGCTTTTGCTCTTTCAAATTGACCATGTAATTTTTCACTCCATTCAAAGTACTTGGTAGCCGCCGGGGCAGCTATCTGTCTTTTTTGTTATCTTTTTTGCATAAATCGCGCCAAAAATAACTGTGTATTTTGTCGACTTGTCAGTAAAACCCCATACTGCAAGCGATTATAATGCAGTTTAATATTATAGCAAAGGGTTTGGCGTTTGTCAAGGGTTTTTTGATATTTTTTTGAAAAATTTTCATATATATTTATATAACGGTGCTTTATTTGGTGGATTGTGCAGATTTTGCACAAAAGACACCGGAATATCCTGCGAAAATTTTAGCAAAATAATTTTCAAAAACCTATTGCAATGTGCAAAGTTTTATGTTATGATATTGGAGTATATGGGGTTACCTTGCGTGTGCACCCTCTCAGGCACTAGTCTTTGGCGCACCACATATGAAAATTTATATGGAGGTATACGAACTTGCCGAACATTAAGTCTGCAAAGAAGAGAGTAAAGGTTATCGAGACCAAGACTCTGAAGAACAAGGCGTTCCGCTCTGCACTCAAGACCGATATCAAGAAGTACGAGGCTGCTCTTGCATCCGGTAACACTGAGCTGGCACAGGCTACCTATAAGGCAGCTGTTAAGAAGATCGACGTAGCAGCTTCCAAGGGCATCATTCACAAGAATGCTGCAGCTCACAAGAAGAGCCAGTTCACCAAGGCACTCAACAATATGTAATGTCTTTGCGGAATAACCCACCGCATAGCAACAATAAATGACCGCGTACGGTATGCTGCCGTGCGCGGTCATTTATTTATTCCCTTTTACTATGCTGCCATACCGTGCGCACGATCAGTGCAGCGCAAGGTCCCGTTACAAGCCCAAGCGCCCCGAACAGGCGAAAACCGATATACATAGAGGCAAGAGTCGCCAGCGGGTGCAGCCCGACGCTATCCCCCACAATCTTGGGCTCGGCAATCTGTCGCACCAGTGTGATCACCCCATACAGAATCAGAACGCCTGCTCCCACACGCACGTCGCCCGACAGCAGTGATATCACCCCCCAAGGCAGCAGTACAGCGCCCGAACCGAGCACGGGCAACAGATCGATCAGTGCCACCAGCACCGCCAGCAAAAGCGCATAGCGTACACCGATGAGCAAAAAGCCGATCAGCAGCTCGGTCGCAGTCAGCAAAAAGATCAGCCCGTATGCGCGCAGATAGCCGCGAAGCGCCTGTGCCACCGAAGCGCAAATGCCACGCACCCGATTCCGGGATTTTTGCTCAAAACATGAAAGCACCCATGAAAACAGCTTTTCCCCATCAAGCGAAAGATAAAAGCAGGAGAGCACGAATACCAATCCCGAAAGTGCTGCCGTGGGCAGTGAGGTAGCAGCATCCAGCGCCATGCCGGTCAACGTCTCGCCAAGCCTTGCCAGCAGCGCCTGCACAAGCGTTTGAAATAGCTGATCCAGATCCCCTAAGAATGCCGAAACCTGCGGCAGCTCCAAAATCTTTTGTAAGAATGCAGGCAGCGCGATCCCCTGCCCCTTGGTAGCAAACAAGCCGCCAAGAGCACTTGCCAGTGAATCCGCAGATTCGCTCAGCCACGCGTAAAATGCGCTTGCCTCGCGCCAAAGAAAATATCCCCCCAGATACGCGCCGCCTCCCAAAAGCGCCAGGATCCCCAACAGCACCGCCACGTTGCAGATTCCGGGGCGCAACGCACTCAGGCGCGAAAGTCGCTTGCCACACGGGTGCACAAACAGCACCACTCCGCCTGCAAGCAAAAACGGCATCAGCACAGGCACCCCGAATTTTCCAAGCAAATAAAACAGTAGCACTCCCGAAAGCACTCCCGTTACCGCTTTTGCACCGTCTATCAGCTTCATTCCCCTTTTCCTTTCTTTTTTGCGATATATGTCTAAAATGCAAATTCCTGCTTTGCATACTTGACAGAACGTACTTGTTCTGTTACAATACTATGGTACAAAAGAAACGAGGTATGCAAAAATGAGCAAAAGATACAGCAACAAGGGCTTTGCGCAGCGCCAGGCAGCTGCTCAGCAGCCCAAAAAAGACAATTCTGCCCTGATTATGGCACTGATCTCGGTTGGCATCAGCCTTCTGGTTGTTTTTGGCGCCGGCATCGCCATCTTCGCTTCCAATGGCGGATTCGCTGTTAAGGTGGATATGGAAGAGGTCAAGAGCGAGATCGACTCCTTTGAGGTTTCCGATTTTGCAGAAACCGATGACGTGACCAACTACGTCAAGATCACGGTTGAGAAGCACGGTGATATCGTACTCCGCCTGCGTCCCGACATCGCTCCCGAAACGGTTAAGAATTTCCAGGATCTGGTCAAGAGCGGTCACTATGATGGCAAGACCTTCCACCGCGTGGTTCAGAACTTCATGATTCAGGGTGGCGGATTTGACGAAAGCGGCATTGAAGCAAGCACGCCCAAGATCATGGGTGAATTCACTGCTAACGGTTTCCACAACAACCTCAAGCACGTGCGCGGCGTGATCTCCATGGCAAGACTCAACGGTGCCAACAACAGCGCTACCTGCCAGTTCTTCATTTGCGATGCAACCAGCGCGCATCTGGATGACAACTATGCAAGCTTTGGCTACGTGCTGGCGGGCATGGATACGGTAGACAGCATTGCAGCTGTTAAGACTCTTGAGGAAAAGCCCATTCTCACGGTTAAGATCGAAAAGGTTGTTTTCGTAGATCCCCTTAAGTGAAAACAAATAAAGAGCGAAACGGAAAGTCCGTTTCGCTCTTTTTTATTTGCTTCTCATTTGCTTGATCTTCTCTTCGCTCGGGGTGACGTAAGCCGTCCAGTTGGTATGGTAGATCACAAGCCCCGGCTTTGCTGCGGCAGGCTTTTTGACGTGCCGCACCTGAATGTAGTCCACTGCGATATTCTCACCCGTTGCCTTGGAATGGTACGCTGCGATCTCGGCAGCATCGGTAAAGTCCTCGGCAGGCGGCTCTTCCCCATCGCACAGCATGACCACGTGTGAGCCGGGCATGCCCTTGACGTGAAACCACCAGTCATTGCGATCGGCAAGCTTGTGCGTAATATACTCGTTTTGCACGTTGTTCTTTCCGCACAGCACGCGATAGCCGTTGGTCGTGACAAACTGCATGACCACGGGAGCTTTGTTCTTTTTGGGAGAGGCATAGCCCTTCATGCGGGAAGCATAGCCAAAGCGATACAGCTCCTCGCGGATCTCGTCCAGATCCGCCTGCGTCTCGGCACGCGTCAGCGCATCAAACACGGTGTTCAGATAAGCAAGCTCAGCTTCTCCAAGCTCGATCTGCCGCGTCAGCTCCACCTTTGCATTACGCAGCTTGGTATATTTCTTATAATACTTCTGTCCGTTTGCCACGGGTGTCAGGCGCTCGTCCATCTCGACCACACAGCTGCCATAGCTGCCGCTCTGCTCATCCCACGCTTCGTAGTCCACAAGCTCGGCGCGCGTCATGCCCTTCTCCAGGCAATACAGATTGCCCATGATCAAATCGCCATACTTTTTGTACGTTTCCGCCTGCTCGCACTCTGCAAGCTCGCCTCTTTGCGCCTCCAGCTTTTTCTGAATGCGACTCTCACCGTGCGTCAGTAGTAACAGCACGTCAGCCGCCCTTTGCTTGATACGATTCTCACGGTCGCGCGTGGCAAAGAACACGTCAAGCAGACGGCTTGCACTCTCAAATTCCTCGCGCGGCATGTCCGCACCGTAATGCGTCAGCGCAACAAATGCGTATTCCACCGGCTTCTCGCCATCCGTGACCAGCATAGGAGCATAATTGCCCGTGCGGATCGCGCCAATGATCGAATCAAACGCGCGCCACAGCTCGCCTGCGGTGCAATACTTGACGGGAGTATCGGTAAAGCGCGTGGCTCTGTACGCCATTTCCCTTGCAACCGACGCGGAAATGCCCATATACCGATCCAGTATCCAGCGATCGGTGCGCTGCTCGGCATCCGCCTTGGCATAGGCATCGGCAAAGCCCTGCTCGGTCTCGTTCAACGGATCGCACTTGTTCTGTGCAGGCGGCAGCTCATACGTCATGCCCGGTAGCACCTGACGCTTGCTGGACGTGGAGAAATCCACGGTTTTGAGCACTGCCAATATTTTTTTGTCCTGATCGGTAAAAATCAGATTGCTGTATTTGCCCATGATCTCCGCGATCAGGTAGCGCGTACAGGCAAAGCCCATCTCATCACGCGTTTCAAACACCAGCTCGCAAACGCGCTCAAAGCCCGCCTGCTGCACCCTTGCAAGCTTTGCACCCGAAAGGTGCTTACGCAGCAGCATGCAGAACATGGGGGGCTGCTGCGGATTTTCCTTTTGTGCCTCGGTAAATCCGATGCGCGGATTATTGGAGCCCGCATTGATCAGCAAGCGTTTGCCGCCGTCAAGCGTGCGCATCTGCAGCACGATCTCATCTCGCTCGGGCTGCAGCACTCTTTCAATTCTGCCGCCCTGTGCCAGACGCGTAATCTCGTCCAGCACGCAGGCAAGCATACCCGCATCAAATGCCATAAGTGGTTCCTTTCAATAGTTACAAAAGACTGTTCAGATCATCCGAATGCGAAGCATCCGGCATGGGAATGACGTATTTGTAATACTCAATCCCGTATTTTTCACAAAGCTCGTATACTTTTTTGAGGTTGGCTTTACGCTCACTGCTCTTGCCGTCCAGCGAGCACAGATAATATGCCTGGATCGAAGATTTTTCCACGTGTGCTCTCTGCTCTTCGGTCTGTGCCATTTCCAGCGCCTCATCCCAGTAAGCCTTCATATTATTGCCGAAATTGAGGTCTCTCTTTCCGTTCTCCTTGGTGAACGGATACATCTTCAAGCCCTTATCAAAAATTCCCACGTGCGTATTTCTTGCAATGGCGTGCGCGGTCATTGCCTGCATGTATTCCTTGATCTTGACCCAGCCCGGACCGTAATAATACTGCAGAAATTCGTCCATGTGCGCATAGTATTCGTCCTCGGTCATATCGGGATCCCACAGCAGCTTTGCAAGCAGATACGAGCGCAGCTCGGCAAATTCGCCCGAAACGGATACCTGCTGCCCTTCCAGGAACACGCCCTTGACGTTATGCTCCTTGTAGAACTTGACGTTATCGCACAGCACGTCAAAATTTGGGAAGAAGGTAAAATAAGTTTCCGCATTATAGGTGTAATCCCAGATGTACAGATTGTCGCAGATCGCGCTCCACGCCTCAATATCCTTACGGAACGAGGTATTATAAATGCAAGCCTCGGACAGCGCGTGCGTAAAGCAGCACTCGATCGAGCAAAGGCGGATGATGACGTTTTCCGCAGGGCGGATATTCTTGGGCGGCTTACGAGTATAACGGTATGCCAGCGTATCCACGTAAACACCGGGATAATCATCCTTGATATCGTTCGCAATGCGATTGACAAAGGTCAGAAGCGAACCCATCTCAGAGCCCTCGGCATCGTTGATGGCTTTGCAATTCTCGCACTGACAACCGCCAACGCCCGCATCCGAATCGTTTTGTGAGACGGAAATAATGGTTGCCTCGGGATTTTCATCCAGCCATGCGCGCACGTTGGAAAGCACGGTCTGATAGACCTCCTCGTCGGTCAGGCAGGGCTGCACGTTACCCGTGTGCGAAGTGCCGCCGGTCAGCAGGCTGAACGTGTGCACAAAGCGTCCCGCATAGCCTACACCGCCACCAATATCGGGAACGGGAGTAGAGCTGTCATAAAAGCTGTTATCCTTGGAATGGTTGGCAAAATCCTGCTTGTAGCGCATATCGTACCAGTAGGTATCACGCAGATCAAAGGCAGGATTGTGCAGCTTATGATAATCCGCAGGAATCTGTGCAGATTCCTGCTCGATGATCACCGTGGTATCGGCTGCAAAAAAGCGCACACCGACAAACTCCTCCAGAAAATCATACACACCGTACATCGTACCGCGATCGCAGCTGCCCGTAATATACAGCCTGCCGCCATCCATGAGCATGGTATAGCCATCCAGCTCAACCGCGTCACGCGCAGCCCTGACGGCATCGGTATCACGGTCGGTCACACCGATCACGATCTCGTGGTCGGATGCCTTTTCCTCCATGTGAAATCCCGTTGCCTTTTCCAAGTATTCCACAAGCTCATTCGCGCTGTTACGCACGCAAGCGGCGCCACCCTCCTGCACGACCAGCGTATAAGACGTAATGTCCACACCGCCTATATGCAAAGCATCCAACGGGATGCCGTCGTCCGGCTCGGTTTCGCTCTCGGTGGGTGCCCCGGTCTCGCTTTCGGGATCGGTTTGAGTTTCCGCTGTTGTTGTATCAGCACTTTCCTGCTCGCTGCCTGCCTGAGTGCTTTGATCACCGTCTCCGCCTTGTTCACCGCATGCGGCAAACGGCAAGAGCATCAAAGCGATCAGTATCAGTGTCAAAAGGCGCGTCCATGCATTGTGTTTCATGTTTTTTCTCCTTTCAATTGTGTGATGATCAAAGAGAGTCAAACATCAAAGAGTCTACCTCTGCTAAAGAAGCAAAGGTCATATCGGGGCGCTGTGCAGGCTCTGCCGCATCTACGTCGGATTGTTGCGTCTCACCCGTCAGCACCAGCACGGCAGTCACACCGTGCAAGCGTCCAAGCGCAATATCGGTATAAAGTCTGTCTCCAAAAATGCAAATGTCCTGCTTTTGCATACCGGTTGCCTCACAGATCATCTCTACGGTCTGCACGTAGGGCTTGCCGAAATAGGTGGGCTTGACACCCGTAGAAGCCGTAACAAAGGCTGCAATAGCACCGCTATCCGGAATAAAGCCTGTTTCGGTGGGGCAGTTGAAATCGGGATGGGTGGAAAGATACTCCGCGCCGCAGCGGACAAGGCGGCAAGCGTTATCCAGCTTTTCATAATTAAGCGTGGTATCAAAGCTGGTGACCACAATGTCAGCCGAGGGCTCACTGCCGGTCAGCATGGGAATGCCGGATGCACCGAAATGCTCTACCAGCTCGGGGGTTCCGACCAAATACACGCTCTTGCCGGGGCGGTGACGCTTGAGAAATTCCACGGTCACGTCTCCCGAGGTCATGATCTCGTCCTCGCGGGGAGAAAATCCCAGCCGCGCCAGCTTACCCATATAAAACTCGGTAGTATGAGACGCGTTGTTGGTAAAAAACAACACGCGATAGCCATTCTCGCGCAGATGATTGATAAATCGGATGGCAAAATCAAAGACCTTGTTGCCAAGATATATCGTGCCGTCCATGTCAAACACAAACAGCTTTTTGGATGTCAGAATGCTCTTTTGCATATTCATATGCCCACTCCTTGGGTGTTTTTTCAATTCATTATAACATACCCTTGATTTTTTTGCAAGATAATGCTATACTGTAATAGAAGATTATTTGCAAACAGCCTTTCGGGAATACATGCAAATTGACGTATCTAGCCGAACGGGAGTCGAACCGAATTGCCCGACGGCGATGCATTTTCGCATCTTCCGGCGCGCTTTTACTCGCAAGATTGGTATCTTGCTTCGCAAAATCACACCAAAATCTATCAAAAATGCATTCGCCGGCGGGTGCGAGCAGTTTTGACGCAGCAGATT
>SVQP01000059.1 GCA_015065285.1 Oscillospiraceae bacterium
TGTTTCAAATGCGTATATGATCTTGACATACAATTACCCCCTTGATATGGTACTTTAATTCTACCACATCAAGGGGTCTTTTGTCTATTGTCCGTTTTTAACGGATCTGTTCATTTTACGGGGGGATATTTATTATCCGATAAACGCCTGCTTGTTTGCCGTGATCTCTGTGCCGCTCTTGCCGCGCAGGGCGTCCGCTGCCGCCTCGGGTGAGGTGATCAGGGCGCGACGACCGGGTGCACCCGACACGAAATCAAGCGCTGCCTGCACCTTAGGCAGCATCGAGCCTGCAGCAAAGTGCCCCTGCGCCATCAGATGCTCGGCTTCGGCAAGCGTCAGGTGCGAGAGCACCTTTTGGGTGGGCTTGCCGAAATCGGTATACACTGCGTCTGTGGCGGTCAGGATCAACAGCGTACAGGCACCCACGGCTGCGGCTAACTTGGCAGCTGCAAAATCCTTGTCGATCACGGCAGCCACGCTTTTTGCACCATCCTGCGTCATCACTGTGGGGATGCCGCCACCACCACAGGCGATTACGATATATTCGCCCGAAAGCAGGCTGAGAATGGCATCCCGCTCCACAATCTCACAAGGACGCGGAGAAGGCACTACGCGGCGGTATCCGCGCCCCGCATCCTCGGCAAACTGCCAATCGGGATTTTGTGCCTGCAGGGTATCTGCCTGTGCCTTGGTGTAAAACGAACCAATCGGCTTTGTGGGATGCTCAAATGCGGGATCGGCAGCGTCCACCGTGACCTGCGTGATCACACTGACTGCCTGCCATGGCATGCCGCGCCTTGCAAGCTCTGCTTGCAGTGCAGCTTGCAGGTGGTAGCCGATATACCCTTGGCTCATGGCAGTGCAATCCTCCAAGGGCATGGCTGCAATGGCATCGTTCTGTGCAGCGCCCGTATCAAAGGCAAGGTGGATCATGCCCACCTGAGGACCGTTTCCGTGGCTGATCACGATCTCGTTGCCCGCCTCGATCAGATCCACCAGCGTGCGGCATACTATGGCAACCGTGGCGCGCTGCTGGGCACTGTCATGCCCCAGCGCGTTGCCTCCAAGAGCAATTGCAATTCTCTCCATGCCCTTCACCCCCGTGCAGCAGGCTGCTGCTGCGTAATGCAGTGGATATTGCCGCCGCCGAATGCCACCTCGCGCGTCATTACGCCAACCACGCGGCGGTCAGGGAACATTTCCTCTACCTGACGAATGGCAAGCGCGTCGTTCTCATCTCCGTACTGCGGCAGGATCACGCCACCGTTGACGATCAAAAAATTCATATAGGATGCAATGCTGACCTCACCGTCACGCCTTGGCAGTGTGCCATCGGCTGCGTCAATGGTGTCTGCTCCCTCAAGATACACCGGCTTTTTGGTCAGGCACAGCTTGTGCACCTTAAGCGCTCTGCCGCGGGCATCGGTCTGGCGGCAGAGAAAGTCGTATGCGTCGTGCGATTGCGTGTAGAAGGGGTGATCGGGGTCATCGGTCCAGATGCAAGCAACCTCACCGGGGGCTGTAAAGCAAGCCACGTCGTCAATGTGCCCGTTGGTCTCGTCGGGGTCAATGCCATCGCGGATCCACAGCACCTTGGAGCAGTTGAGATATTCGCACAGCATGCGCTCAATCTGCTCCTTTGTCATGTCGGGGTTGCGCCCGGGGGAAAGCAGGCACATCTCGGTGGTCAGCACCGTGCCTTGCCCGTCCACGTGGATCGAGCCGCCCTCCAGCACAAAACCGGGCGTGGCGTAGCTGTCTTTGCCTGCGATCTCACAGATCTTGCGCGCCACGGCGTCGTCCATGTTCCAAGGGAAATAAAGCCCGTCGTAAAGGCCGCCCCATGCGTTGAACGCCCAGTCGATGCCGCGCACGCAGCCCTTGTCGTTGACCACAAAGGTAGGACCGCAGTCGCGTACCCACGCGTCGTCCGACGACATCTCCACCACCGTAATCTCGGGCGGCAGGATTCTGCGCGCGTTGGCATATTGACGTGCCGAGACACCTACCGTGACCGGCTCAAATTCCGAAATGGCGCGCGCTACGTCGGCAAATGCCTTTTGCGCGGGCTTTGCGCCCATGCGCCAGTTGTCGCATCTTTCGGGCCACAGCATCCAGATGCGTTCCTGCGCTTCAAACTCTGCAGGCATGCGAAAGCCGTCCTGCTTGGGGGTGGAGTTTTCAATTCTTGTTGGCATAAGCGCCTCCTTTTGCACTGTGCGTGCCGCTTGTTTGCTTGTTTTTGGGCTTGTCGCTGCGCAGTGAGATCAAAAGCTCACCAATCAGCACGGCAACAAGCGAGCCCACCGTAATGGGCAGGTAGTAGGAAAGGGTATCTGCATCAAAGGAGAGGGGAACGGCGGTGAAGATAATGGCTGCCACGATCATGATAAAGGGCAGCGCGGCAATGATGGGCAGCAGTAATTTGCCGCCCGGCACGCGGAAGGGGCGAGGGGTATCGGGATCGGTCTTGCGCAGCTTGAGAAAGGCAGGGAAGATGGGCAGGTAAGAAAGCAGCAGCATGACCAGATTGAGCGCAAAAAAGCTCCAGAACAGCGAGGAATCGGGTAAGAAATACTCCATAACCACGCCTGCTAAGCAAATGACCGAAGCTACCACGCCCGAGGCAAATGCGGAGCCTATGGGCATTTGATTCTTTTCTCTACGCACCGAGAAGAGCGCAGGCATGTCGCCTCTGTCCGCAGCGTATGCCGCAGTGGAGTTGACGCCCATTGACCACGAGATCATATTACCGAACAGCGTGATCAGGAACAAAAGCGCGGCAATGGCGATAAACCAGCCACCGGTTTGTCCGGTCATGGCGATCAGCGCGTCGATCAAGCCGGAATCGGGGCTGATCTCGTTGATCGGCACGGCAGCACCAATGCCGAATGCCGAGAACAGATAAATGGCAGCGATAACAATGCCGCCCGAAATGATTGCCAAGGGAATCTGACGGCGCGGACTTTGCATGCTGTCGGCATAGGTGCACACCACCTCAAAGCCGAGAAAATTGAAAATGATCACGGAGATATAGGAAAGAGAGGAAAGATCAAACGAGGGCAGAAAGGACGAGGGCGTCATGGGATTGACAAAGCCGTTGTTGATCACGTAATAAACGCCCAGCCCACCCAGCACCAGTGCCAGCAGGATCTTAATGCCTGCGCTGATGTTGAGAATTACAATGCTGTCGCATACCGGGTACAGTGCGATCAGCGTAATGATCCAGATAAAGCCCAGCTGCATGGCAAGCGAGGAAAGCGTGCCGAATTGTACGCCAAGCACCGTGCCGATCAAGGCAGGGCACATGACGGCAAGGGATGCCATCCAGAGCGGAAAGTTGATCCAGTAGTACCACGAGGCACGGGCTGCCCAACGTGTTTTGGGGTAAGCCTTTTTGATCCAGTCGTAAAGTCCGCCGTCGCCTGCGTAAGCCGTGCCAAGCTCGCACGAGATCAAGCCGTAGGGCAAAAGGAAGGCAACGATCATAAGCAGCCACCAGAAATATTGACTGTTACCGATCGAAGCCACGGGCGCTGCCGCCTCTGCCACGAATACCACGCAGATGACCGACAGAATGACGTCGATCAATCTGAATTTTTTCGTTTTCATAAGCCCACCTTATTTCTTATCGCAAAAAATTCTGCACAGCGTTGCATCCAAGCTCTCCTTAGCGGCAGCGATCTGCAGCTCAGTGGGGCGCTTGCGGTTGTAGGTCAGGTAGACCAGAAGCCCGCGCATGGCAGTCAGGCGGTTCTCAGCCTGATCCCAACAAAGAGATGCTTCGGAATCGGCAACCTCGTCGGTCACGTCCTCACCGCGCGTAGCCGGCAGGCAGTGCATGAATTTGCAACCCAGATTGCCCAGCTGTAAAAGCTCGCGGTTGACCTGATAATCGGCAAACACCTTGACTCTCTCTTCCTTGGGCATCTCGTTTTCATAAAGACCGTACCAGACGTCGGTGTAAATAAAATCCGCACCGCGCACGCAGTCGCGCTTGTCCGAAATCTCAAAGGAGCCGCCTGAAATATCGCAGTTTTCCTGCATGATCTGCTTGTGCCCTTTATTCAATTGATGTGTTGCGGGACCGTACTGCACAAAGTGCATGCCAAGCTTGGTGCAAATAAAACCAAGAGAGGCGCAGACCTGTGTGGCGTCTCCCACAAAGACCACCTTGCAGTCCTGCAATCTCTTGCCGCGGGGCAGGTGCTCGACCATGGTACAAATATCGCCAAGCTCCTGCGTGGGGTGGTTGAAATCCGACATGCCGTTGATGACCGGAACCGAGCAGGATTTGGCAAGGCGGATGACGGTATCGTGTGTGATCACGCGCGCCATGACGATGTCTACCAAGCGAGACAGCACGCGCCCGGTATCCTCAATGGTTTCATGCCCGCCCAGCTGAATCATGCCGGGGCCCAGATACTGCGCGTGTCCGCCAAGCTGGCTCATAGCAGTTTCGAACGACACGCGCGTGCGCGTGGACGACTGCTGGAAGATCATGCCAAGCGTCATATCTTTGAGCAGTGGGGGATAATAGCCTTGCTTGATGGCGCGTTTGATAGCAAGCGAGAGTGCCACAATATCCAAAAGCTCCTGCTTGGTATATGCACGGGAATCTATAAAATCTTTCATAATTGCCTCCGAAAATTTTTTATGCAAGGTTAGTTTGTGCAAGGCAAGGGCAAATATGAAAAAATCAAGGCATGAAAAAAACGGAATCGCAAAAAAGCAATTCCGTTTTTTTGATTTTTTTGAAAAAAGCGACGCAAAAACTTTGATCAATTGGGTTGTCCGATGTGATTACTTGATCGCTGCAGCGATCATGCCGTTGATCTTTTCGCGCATGTCGAGAATGGACTTTGCATCGTGGGCGCACTTGTCAAATCTGACCTCGCCCAGCACCTCTTCCATTGCCGCAACCACGGCATCCTTGCCGTAATATTGCTCGGCAAGCTTGAGTGCACGAATGTCCTGCAGCGCCTCGTGGAACACGATAATTCTCAAGGATTCCCATGCCGTGCCATCCGTGCCGGGGTAGACCGAATAGGTGTCACCGCCGGGTACCCAGTATTCGCCGCAAGCGTCTACGAACGGGTTGAGCGGATCGGTCGAGCCGCAGGTGTTATAGAAGTTGTAGCCCCACTGCAAAAAGCCTGCAATATCATATTTGTACATCTGATAGCCGATCGAGCGGTTACGCCAGGAGGGCATTGCCATAAGTCTGTTGGATACGTTGACGCACTGACCGCAGCAATAGTAGGTCCAAAGCCCTTGCACGCCCGCCTCAATAAACGGGTCAACGTGATTGTTGGAGGGAATGGGCAGGGGTACAATGCCTTGCTGGTAAAATTCAAAGTTGGAAAGCGCGTCCATGATGGGATAGCCCTCCAGCAGATCTGCCACCACTGCCTTTGCAGCCTTGTAGGATTCCAGCTGCTCTGCATTGGGCTCGTCCGAGATGTGGAAGAAGCAGCGCGAGTCGTCGCCTCTTGCCTTCATGTGCGCCAAAAATTCGCCAAGAAACGTGCGCAAAAAGGTGCTGTATTCCTCGCCCGTTGCGCAAGTTTCCCAGCCAAAGATCTTTTTGTATTCACCGTCCACGGTTGCCATGACCTTGGGCGCGTGTGCAGCACCCCATTGCGTGAACAGGTGCGCGATCTCAAAATATTTGATTCCCACGCGATCGCACATGTCGATCCAGCGATCCAGCTTGGCAAAGTCAAAGGTGTAAGCATCACCGTTTTTGCAAACGTCAATCAGCTGTACCGTGGTGCGCTCACCGCCAACCATGGTGTCAAGCGCGGGGGTAAAAATGGGGGTCAGCAGCAAATTAATGCCGTTTTTGTGTGCGGTTGCTGCGAAATTCTCCACAATTCTCCAGTGCTCTTCGCTCCACGCGTCCACGCGGTAGTAGTTGGCAAGGCAATCGCAGTGGAACCACTGGGTCAGAATCAGCTCCTGTTCAGGCAAGGAAGCACCAATGACCGTTACCTCAAAGCTCTCTCTTGCCACCTCGTTGCCAAGCCCGTCCACCAAGACCACTGCGGTGGGATATTTGCCTGCCGCCACCGAGCCGTCAAGATCAAATTCGATCCATGCGCTCTGGGTCTGGTCCTTCATGATCGAGACAGCACCGCCGTAGTGCAAGGGCTGCAGCAGATCGGGGTAAAGACCGGGCTCCAGTCGCAGGTAGTTGCCATCGTCGCAGCCGGGGAAGGTGGGAATATCCACGGGAATATTCTTGACGTTTCTCACGCTTGCAAAGGGAGCGAGCGCGCCCTCTATGCGCACAATGGCGCGCCCTGCGTGATCAGGCTCGCTGCGGTGCAGCAGCTGCACCGAAAAGCGCTCGTTATTCAGCACTGAAAGTGCCGAGAGTCGCGCAAAATCTTCTGTTTTCTGATCGGGAAAGCATTTTTCAAGGCTGGAGATAAGTGCTGTTTTGATCATATGTTCCTCCAATTATTGTTTTCCAAGCTCAATATTTCTTTTGCACGATGCCTTCACTGCATCCTGCACGGTCTGCTCCATTTCGTTTTGCTGCAGAACCTTAACGCCCTCGATGGTTGAGCCACCGGGACTGCAGACAGCGATTCTGAGCTGCTCGGGAGTACGGGAATCGTTTTGCAGCATGCGTGCCGCGCCCAGCATCATTTGCGCTGCGTATTTGGCAGCCTTTTCGTAGGGCAAGCCGCATTCTGCTCCGCCTTTTGCAAGCGCATCGGCAAACATATAGGCAAATGCGGGGCCGCAGCCTGAAACCGAGGTGGCTGCATCGAACAAGGATTCATCCAAAAGGTCCACCTTGCCCGCGTGTGCCATAGCGTAAAGGAAGGCGTCCACCTGCTCCTTTGTTGCGTTTTGGTTATAGCAGTACAGAATCATACCTTCTCCCAGCGCCACGGGAGTGTTGGGCATGATACGGATGATGGCAGCGCCGGGGAACAGCTCTGCAAGTCGTGCAAGCGTCACGCCTGCCGCCATGCTGACAAGGCAGTAGGGGGTATTTCTGCTTTGCAGCGTGGGAGTCAGCTGCTCTGCAACCGTGGCAAGCACCTGCGGTTTGACGCCAAGGTAGATCAAATCACACACCTCGCACACGGTATCGTGATCGGCAAGCGTTGCGCCCGTGCTTTTGCAAAGCGCTTTTGCCTTTGCGGTGTCGGGGTCGCTGACGTAAAGCGAGCAATCCGTTTTGGATGCGGCAAGTGCCAGCGCGCCGCCCATGTTGCCCGCACCGATAAATCCAATTCGTTTCATATCGTTCACCTCATCTGGTTTGACCGTTGCCTGTAATGACGTACTTGTAGGTGGTCAGCTCGCAAAGCCCCATAGGACCGCGTGCGTGCAGCTTTTGGGTGGAAATGCCCATTTCGCAGCCAAAGCCGAATTCACCGCCGTCGGTAAAGCGGGTGGAAACGTTGACGTAGACCGAGGAGGAATCCACACCGCGCACAAAGGCGTCAATCGCGCCCTGATCGGTGGCAATAATGGCTTCGCTGTGCCCCGTGGAGTGCGCTCCGATGTGAGAAATTGCCTCGTCTGCGCTGTCCACAATGCCCACAGCCAGAATATAATCCAAAAATTCGGTATCAAAATCGTTCTCGCCTGCCCGATTTGCGTCAATGATTGCGCATGCGCGCGCGTCTGCGCGCAGCTCAACGGGAATCTTTCCGGCATCCCGTCTTGCATCCACAAGTCTGTCCTTGAGCAAGGGGAGAAATTCTGCCGCTACGTCCTTGTGTACAAGGCATACCTCGCATGCATTGCAAACCGAGGGGCGGCTGGTCTTGGCGTTGTCCAGAATGTCCAGCGCCATGTCAAGATCCGCGCTCTTGTCCACGTATACGTGGCAGATGCCGGTGCCGGTCTGAATGCAGGGCACGGTTGCGTTTTCAATGCAGGAGCGGATCAAGCCCGCACCGCCGCGCGGAATCAGCATATCCACGTAGCCGTTCGCCTTCATCAGATCGGTCGCACTCTGGCGTGAGGTGTCCTCCACCAGATTGACCAAGTCCCGGCAAAGCCCTGCCGCAGCAAGTCCCTTGCGCAAAGCGCACACAATAGCGGCTGCAGATTTTGCCGCGTCACGGCCCGGGCGCAGCACGCAAACGCTGCCTGCTTTAATGGCAAGCGCTGCCGCATCCGAGGTTACGTTGGGACGGCTTTCGTAAATGATGGCGATCACGCCCATAGCCGAGGAGATCTTGCGCACCACCATGCCGTTGGGGCGCTCAAAGCAAGCCAGCTCGCGACCCAGAGGAGAGGGAAGAGAGACAACGTCCAAAATGCCGTTTGCCATGCCGCGCACGCGCGCAGCGTCAAGGCGCAGTCTGTCCAGCATGACGTCCGAAATGCGCCCCTTGGCAGCCTCCAGATCACATGTGTTTGCTGCAAGGATTGTCTCGGTATCTGCAATCAGCGCCTGCGCCATGGCGGAAAGCGCTGTGTCGATCTGCTCTGTCGTATAGTTTCGAATCTCGGTCACAGCACGCTTGGCAGTGACCAGAATTTCCTGTGTGGTTCTCATATTATGCTCCTTTTGTTGCGTGGAAGCGCGTGCCCACCGCCTCGCCGTCTGCGATGTGATAGAGGGCTTCGGGGTCAGCACCGTTGGCAATCACCATATCGCAGCCTGCACCCGTGGCAATCTGTGCTGCGCGCAGCTTGGTTGCCATGCCGCCCGTGCCAAGCGAGCTGCCTGCACTGCCGCCAAGCGAGATGATCTGCTCGTCAAGCTCGTAAACGTCCGAGATCAGCCGCGCGTCAGCGTTTTTGTGGGGGTCTGCGGTATAAAGCCCGTCAATGTCCGAAAGCAATATCAAAAGCTCTGCGTGCACGCTTTGCGCCACAATGGCAGCCAGCGTATCGTTGTCGCCAATCTCAATTTCCTCGGTGGCAACCGTGTCGTTTTCATTGATGATGGGCAGTACCGAGAGCTCCAGCAATCTTTCCATGGTGTTCTCAAAATTTTGGTGGCGCACCTCGTGGCGCAGGTCCTCTGCGGTCAACAGAATCTGCGCAACGGTGTGATTGTATTCTGCAAAAAGCTTGTCGTAAGTATACATCAGCTCGCATTGACCCACGGCAGCCGCGGCCTGCTTGCCTGCGGTGTCGTGCGGGCGAGATGGAAGCCCCAGCTTGCCCACACCCATGCCGATCGCGCCCGACGAAACCAAAATGATCTCGTGTCCCGCGTTTTTTAGGTCGGAAAGCACCTTGCAGAGCTGCTCAATGCGCTTGATATTCAGTCTGCCCGTGGCGTGCGCCAAGGTTGACGTGCCGATTTTGACAACGATTTTCATACGAAAGCCTCCTTTGAGGGATGGATTTTAGTCTGCTAAAATAATTTATCTTATTATAGCACATTTGTCGCCGCAGTGCAAGAGGAAATCAAAGAAATGCAGCGGGCAAATCAAAGAAATGCAGCGGGCAAATCAAAGAAATGCAGCGGGCAAAATGCAGCAAAATGAAGCAGAATGAAGCAGAATGCAGAATGCAGAATTGGTGGGGCGTTGCGTGTCGGAGAGGAATGTTGCGACAAAGGCGAAATGCGAACGCCCGCCTTCGGCACAATGTAACAACGGACGCATACAAGGCACCGTCCTTGCCACCGTTATGTAGTATTTGCTCTTAACAGAATGCATGAAGTTAGTACGGACAATTTATACAAAACATGCATTGACAAGGCTGGAAATATATGTTATAATTACCATGAAAGCATAATTGAATATGCATGGGGTTCTGATACGCGAGGAAAGCGTTCATTGCGTGGAGGATATGGAAGACTTGTTTTGACATGGCGATGCGATTTGGGGAAGGAGGAGAGTCCAATGGGCAACAATTTCAATGGTTTGTCCTGCGTTAATATCACAATTTACATTGAAATAATTTATTGGATTGATTGATTTTCAAATATGATATTGATTGATGCAATATGTTATTGCACTAATATAGTTGAACCGTAGGTATCTCCCTGTAAGACCTATAGGTCTTACAGGGAGATTGTCACAATAATAAGGAGAAAAACTATGTTTGGAAAGAATAGATTAAAGATCGGTTGTTTGTTTCTAATCTGTATTTTGATGATATCATTTGCCTCCTGCAAGGATTCTGAGCATCAATTTGGAAAAGACAAACATCCGCATTTTCCTTATAAGCAAAAGGTTGCAATGCACGTGACCGATGACGGGTGGGTTTATACGTTTTCTTATACCTACAAGAATATCGGAAAATATGATGAATCTCCTTATTTATGGCAGGTGAAAAATATTCGCTACAGTACAACAGAGGAATATCCCGACGGACCTGCCTTTATCAGTTGGGGAAGAAATAGTACGGTGCAGGGCAGAGGGGAGGACATGGAAACTATCTCCAATCTCTTGGGCTATAATGCAAAGGAGCATATGACGGTAGAAGAACTGCTCGCACTTGGCAAGGATGATATTGAGCTGCAAACAATAGATGAGGAT
>SVQP01000060.1 GCA_015065285.1 Oscillospiraceae bacterium
GTAGAAATCAGATATATTGAAAGATTCTTCTTCGGTCGTCAAGATAAATTTGTTGTTGAATTGCAAGATAATGAAGGTGTATATCGGACTGTTGAAACTCATAATAAATCTCAAGCCTTTACCTTGTTTTCCTTAGCAATTATGTTTATCATATGCGAATTGCCTTTAATTGGCGTGTTCTATCTCGTTGAGTTTATTCAATTAGTTAATAACACTAAGTACTTGCTAAAACGAAATAAAATGAAAAGAAAGTAATAATGTAACAAGGGACGGTTAGCGCGAAAACCAGCCCCCGCAGGGTGACAAGATTGCGCTAAAACAAAGCCCGCGCTTGATTGGGCGAATACAATCGTCTTTATCCCGCCCCCGCTGCTTCGGCGGTGGGGGAGACTGGGGCGGACAAGCTGATGCTGTTCCCTGCTTATTTGCCCAATCATAACAATTCTATACACACCCAGCCCCGAGGCGAGCATCCGCTCCCTCGGGCTGTTTTTTATAGTATCCCCTTTCGTGTCATCTTGAGCGAGACGATACCCCCACGCTAAGGATCCGGAAACGGTTTATGATATGCCATGTAGGGGAGGCTATTAGCCTCCCGCACGAAAATGGTTTATGATCATGTCACCCGAACGCTGATCCGCTCTGATCGCGTGCGGGAGGATGATATCCTCCCCTACACAAAGATACTTCGGCAGAGCCTCCCCTTTTGTGTCATCCTGAGCGGAGCACCCCACTATGTGTCATCCTGCCTGCGGCAACAAATCCGGTAGGGGGCGGCGCCTTCGACGCCCCATCTTGCAAACGGTTTATGATCATGTCACCCGAACGCTGATCCGCTCTGATCGCGTGCGGGAGGGAAAACCCCTCCCCTACAGATTTTCTTTAGCAATGCGGGGCGTCAAGGTGCCGCCCCCTACCAAGGCTTGTTTCCGCAGGCATTCCTCTTCTCTATCCTGCCTTGACAATCCCCTGCCTGCATGATATAATGGTACAAAGACTTGAAAAAGGGGGCGCAACAATGACGACGTCCAACACAATTTCCAATCAGCCCGAGCTTCTGCCCGCTACACCGCAGAAGAGCGAGCGCAATATGGGTGTGGAGCTGTTCCGCATCGTTTCCATGCTGCTGGTCATCCTGCTCCACGTCATGGGGCATGGTGGCGTGCGCGCGTATTCCGAGACGCTTTCCACCAACTATATGGTGGCAAAATTCTTAGAGGTCATGGCATATTGCTCGGTCAACTGCTATGCCATAATTTCCGGCTTTGCCAACGTCAAATCCAAGTTCAAATTCCGCCGATTTGTCCACCTTTGGCTTGAAACGGTGGTGCTGCTGCTTGGCGTGACCGCATTCGTCCATTTCTTTATCCCCTCCGTTGAGGTGACCAAGGATTGGTGGCTGAATGCCCTGATGCCGCTTTCCAGACGCGAGCTTTGGTATCTCTGTGCATATTTCTTTATGTTCCCGCTGATCCCGCTGCTCAACAAGGGCTTGCTCTCCCTGAAGCGCTGGCAGCACATTATGATCATTTTCTGGTTGCAGGTGCCCACCATCTTCAAGCTGATCAGACACACGGATAACTACGCGCTCAGCGCAGGCTATTCTGCCATCTGGCTGATCTGCCTTTACGTCATTGGTGCATATTTCCGCATTTACGGTGCACCCAAGTGGGCAAAGTGGTTTGTCACACTGCCAATCTTCTTGATCTCCACCGCCATTCCGTGGTACAAGTTCATTTATATCGAAACGCAATACCGCGAGGGGCTTTTGGAAAAGACCTCCGAGATCTACAAGTACAGTGACGACCTGATCAGCTACGTCTCCCCCTTCATGGTGATCATGGCAACCTCGCTTCTGGTCTTTTTCATGCAAGTCAAGATCCGTTTCAAGCCCACCAAGGTCATCATTGCCAACCTCGCCAAAGCCACGTGGGGCGTGTTTGTCATTCACGTCAGCTCTGCGTTCTGGTATTGGGATGATCTGTGGCATTCCTTCCGCGAATTTGCCAAGTACCCAACGTGGAAAATGCTGCTTGCCGTATTTATTACCGTGCTTGCCATCTTTTTCGTCACAGCATTCATCACCATTGATAAAATTTATCTGTTCAAGCTGCTGCGCATCGATTGGGCGATCGAATGGCTTGCCGATCTGCCGGGCAAGCTGAGCGCGCGTATCAAGCAAAAGCGCGCGGAGAAAACCGAGCAGAGCGCGCAATAAATCCCATTTCTCAATATACTCCCGAGGTTTTTTATGAAAATTGCAATCATTGTGATCGTGCTGCTGAGCACCATCTACCGTATCGTTCTTGGTATTGTACAATACCGTTCGGCAGGCAATCCCACGCCTGCCAACGTATCCGACGTTTACGATGCCGAAACCTATGCCACCTGGCAAAAATACAGCCGCGAAAAATCGCGACTCGGACTGATCTTCACCGTCATCGGCTCGGTCATCTCGCTTGTTTTGCTGGCAACCAACGCGTATGCGGCATTTGCCTCGCTCTTCCCTGCCAACAATTGGTTTTTACAGCCCTTTGCCGTGATTTTGCTAGATGCAGGCGTCAACCTGATCCCCGGCATCGTGCGCAGCTATATCTCCACCATGATCGTGGAGCAAAAGTACGGCTTTAACCGCACCACACTCAAAACCTTTATCTTTGACCAGATCCGCTCGATCCTCTTGGAGCTGTTCCTTGCGCTTGCGCTGGTCATGCTGCTGCTCGGCGTGCACACCTGGCTCAAGGATCTGATGATCGTGGTGTTTGCCGCTGCCATGTTTGCATTCGCGTTGTTCATTTCGTTCATGTACCCTATCTTCAGCCGCATCGGCAACAAGTTCACCCCGCTTGAGGACGGTGAGCTTAAGGACAGACTCATGGAGCTTTTGACCAAGCATGGGTACAAGGTTAAGGCAATCGAGGTTATGGATGCCTCGCGCCGTACCACCAAGCTCAATGCTTATTTCACCGGCTTTGGCAAAATGAAAACCATTGTACTGTATGACAATCTGATCAATGCCATGACCCCCGATGAGATCTGCGCCGTGTTTGCACACGAAATGGGACACGGCTTGCACAAGGACGTGCTGAAGAATCAGATTCTGAGTCTGGGCAATTTTTTGCTGATGGGCGTGCTGGTATGGCTTGCGGTGCGTGATCCGCTCTGGCACGAAGCTTTTGGTTTTACCGAAATCAACTACGGCTTTGCTTATCTGCTGGTAGGCGTGGCGCTCGAGCTTGCGCAGCCGCTGATCAGCCTGATCATCAATGCAAACAGCCGCCGTGCCGAATATCGCGCGGACAAGCAGGCTGTGACCGAGGGATATGGCGAGGCAATGATCACCGCGCTCAAAAAGCTGGCGCGTGAAAACTTTGCGCATCTTGCTCCCTCTCGCCTTGACGTGGTGCTGGATTATTCACACCCCCCGCTCTCCGAGCGCATTGCCGCTGTGCAAAAGCAGCTGGATGAAAAATAAAACAAGGGCTGATGAGGCTGACAAATTAGCGGAGAATTTTGCAAAAAACAAGGACTGTATCGTTTTGATGCAGTCCTTAATTGCTTTTTTATGAATAGTTGCCGCAGGAGCGGGCGATCACAGATCGCCCCTACAAGTGTCTGTGCTGTGGCTTTCATACGTAAAACCCAAACAAAAATAGCCGTAGGGGCGATCTGTGATCGCCCGCACCTACGGCAATTACTATTTGAAAGTATTGGTTTTTGATAATTTTACCGTTATTTACGCAGCCCGATCAGCCCTTGTTTTTTAATAAAGCTTATATTTGAGCCTGAGATTATCCGCGATCATGGCGATAAACTCACTATTGGTGGGCTTGCCTCTGTTGTTCTGAATGGTGTACCCAAAATAGGAGTTCAGCGTATCCACGTCGCCGCGATCCCACGCCACCTCGATGGCGTGGCGGATGGCGCGCTCAACGCGGCTTGTGGTGGTTTGATATTTCTTGGCTACACTGGGATACAGCACCTTAGTGACCGAATTGATAATATCGGAATCGTTGACCGTGAGCAAAATGGCGGTGCGCAAATACTGGTAGCCCTTGATGTGCGCAGGTACACCGATCTGATGGATGATCTTGGTCACCTGTGTCTCTATATCAGGCGTACGATCGTCGCTTTCCTTGGGCTGTGCACTCTGCTGGATTGATCCTGCTGCCACACCCCTGCCGCTGCCCAGATCGCGCAAATGATCCGAAAGGCTGATAGGATTGATCGGCTTGATCAGACAAAGCGAGGCGCCCGCACCCATTGCCTGAATAAACAGATTCTGATTGGAAACGGGCGAGGTAATGATAAATGCAGGTGCGGAATCGGGTGAGAGATCCAGCGATCTGCAGCTGCGGATCACGCCAATGCCATCCAGCTTGGAAAGCCAGACGTCGATCAGCGCTACGTCGGGATGATAGCGATTGATTTTGGAGAGTGCCTCTTCCCCGTTCGAAGCCTCTTCAATATAGCGGTAGCCCAAGCGCAGCAATCCTTCCTTGAGTGTGGCACGCTGCGCGGAATTTTCATCGGCAATCAGTATTTTGGTGTTTGCGTCCATAGTTTTATGTGTCCTCCTGTAATTTCCTTTTATGCACATATTTTACCATAAATTGGAAATTATTACAAGATGCAATTGCACGAAAAACCTACCAAACTTTGTCGCACGCAATTGTAAATTATTACCAATTTGTATAATTCGTTTCCATTTGCGCAAAAAATGTTAGGAATTATTGTCGGGAAATCATCCACGCTTTCCCCAAGCGCTGCTTTCACCGACAAAAAGCCTGCGAAAAAATTCGAATCCATACCACAAATTATCGCTTTTGCTCTTGATTTCTTGTTTTATTTATGGTAGAATATAGCCCCGCGCAATATACGCTTTATAATATTTTCAGATAGATTCCCCCCTATTATCAGAATAACAGAGGAGGTACTTATGGCTAAGCCAACCATTGCAATTTTATATGACTTTGATAAAACGCTTTGCACCACGGATATGCAGGAATATGATTTCATCAAAAACCTTGGCATGACCTCGGAAGAATTCTGGGGCGAATCCGGTCGCATCTCGCGCGAGTACGAGGTGGAAAAGATTCTTTCTTATATGCTGGTCATGTTGCAGCAAAGCAAGAAAAAAGGCATTCCCCTGACGCGCGAATATCTCAGATCCTGCGGCGAGCACGTGGAGCTTTACTCGGGTGTGGCTACCTGGTTTAACCGCATCAACGCCTTTGGCAAATCGCTTGGCGTGGAGATCGAGCACTATATCATCTCTTCCGGCACGCATGAGATTATTGAAGGCACGCCCATTGCAAAATATTTCAAAAAGGTATTTGCCTGCAGATATCACTATGACGAGAACGGTGAGGCTATGTGGCCCGCACTTGCCATCAACTACACGCTCAAAACCCAGTACATCTACCGTATTTCCAAGGGCATTCTGGACGTAACGGATGACGAGAGCGTCAACCGTGAGCAGGACGAAAGCCTGCGCCGCATTGCATACAGCAACATGATCTATATAGGCGACGGTCTGACAGATATTCCCTGCATGAAAATGGTCAAGGAGCGCGGCGGCAAATCCATCGCGGTCTATCCGGAGGGTAAGGGAGATACTGTCAAGCCGCTGGTTGACGACGACCGAATCAACTACGTCTGCGTTGCAGACTACTCCGAAAGCTCAACCATGGAGCGCATTGTCAAGCTGATGATCGAGCATATGGCAATCTCCGAAAAGCTTAAAACTGAGGAGAGACAGCAGCTCTCGCAGTACAAGAGAACCAGAAAAAAGGATAACTGATCCAAAACCGTCGATTTTTCGACGGTTTTTTGTTGCTTTGAAAAAAACTTAAAAAAATTTGCTTGAAAATATTGAAATGCAGAAATAATAGTGTTATAATGTAACGTGGTCAAAAATGTAATGCTACGACACATCAGTGTCGTGCCCCCAGAAGGAGATTTAATTATGAGTCGCATGATCGGCACCATTTCCCGCGGAGTTCGCGCTCCCATCATCCGCCAAGGCGATGACATCGTACAGATCGTCACCTCCTGCATTCTTGACGCGTCTGCTGACGCGGGCTTTGAATTCCACGACAGAGATATCGTGGCTATGACCGAAGCTGTAGTTGCAAGAGCACAAGGTAACTACGCATCTGTTGAGGATATTGCCACTGACGTGCGCGCCAAGCTTGGCGGCGGCACTGTCGGCGTGATCTTCCCTATTCTGAGCCGTAACCGTTTCGCAATCTGCCTGCGCGGTATAGCAAAGGGTGCTGACAAGATCGTACTCATGCTTTCCTACCCCTCCGACGAGGTGGGTAACCACTTGATCAGCATTGACAAGCTGGACGAAAAGGGTGTTGACCCTTATCGCGACGTACTGACGCTTGCGCAGTACCGTGAGCTTTTCGGCTATGAAAAGCATACCTTTACCGGCGTGGACTACGTAGAATACTACGAGCAGCTCATCCGCGACTGCGGCGCTGACTGCGAGATCATTTTTGCAAACAACCCCAAGGCGATCTTGGACTATACCAAAAACGTGCTGACCTGCGATATTCACTCCAGAGCGCGCACCAAGCGCATTCTGAAGGCTGCAGGCGCTGAGATCGTGCTGGGTCTTGATGATATTCTCAACCAGAGCATTGATGGCAGCGGCTACAACGAGCATTACGGTCTGCTGGGCTCCAACAAGGCAACCGAGGATCAGGTCAAGCTGTTCCCCAGAGATTGCCAGGTCGTAGTAGACAGCATTCAGCAAAAGCTTTATGAGGCAACCGGCAAAACCATGGAGGTCATGGTATACGGTGACGGTGCCTTCAAGGATCCCGTAGGCAAGATCTGGGAGCTGGCTGACCCGGTTGTTGCTCCCGCATACACCAAGGGCTTGGAGGGCACGCCCAACGAGCTCAAGCTCAAGTATCTGGCTGATAACGAGTTCTCCGATCTTTCGGGCGACGCGCTCAAGGATGCAATCAAGCAGAAGATCACCGAAAAGGACAACAATCTGGTAGGTCAGATGGTTTCCGAGGGCACCACGCCCCGCAGATTGACCGACCTGATCGGCTCGCTTTGCGACCTGACATCCGGCTCGGGCGATAAGGGCACGCCTATCGTATTCATTCAGGGCTATTTCGACAACTACACCACCGACTAAAAATTATGGGCTGATGCATCGCATCAGCCCTTTTTGTATTGCAATTGAAAAATATTTATGGTAGAATAGAATAAAGTCAACCAAAAGGGGTTTTATCATGCATACTTTACCGCAAAGACAGGTTCATTTGGATTTTCACACATCGGAGCACGTGCCGGGCATCGGCTCCAAATTTGATAAAGCGCAATTTCAAGCATGCCTGCAAAGGGGGCACGTCAATTCCATCACGGTATTTGCCAAGTGCCATCATGGCTGGGCTTATTTCCCCTCCGAAACAAATAAGATGCACCCCAATCTGAAATTCGATCTGCTTGGAGAAATGCTCTCTGCTTGCGCGGAGATTGGCGTGCAGGCACCCATCTACCTCTCTGCCGGGTTGGATGAAAAGTATTTTTACGAGCATCCCGATCACAGCATATTCCCCTCGCCCACTTGGGGCACGCCCCGCGTAGTAAAGGAAAACGGCATGCACTACGTACCCGAGCATGGCCCGGGATACCACGTTCTTTGCATGAACTCCCCTTATTTTGACGTGCTGGTCAGCCAGGTCGAGGAAGTCGTGCGCAAATATGATCCCGTTGGCATATTCCTTGATATTGTGGGCGAGCGCCTCTGCTTCTGTCCTCACTGCCGTGCCGAGATCGAAAAGCGTGGCTGGGATCCCGAGGATCAGGCAAGCTACTACAAAATGGCTGCTGTGACCTACAAAAAGTATTATGAGGGCATCAACGCAGCAGCGCGCGCCATCAAGCCGGACGTGCGCATCTTCCACAATCAGGGACACATTCCCTGCGGCAGACGCGATTTCGCATCTGCCAACACACACCAAGAGATTGAAAGCCTGCCCACGGGCGGCTGGGGCTACGATCACTTTCCCAAATCCGCCAAGTACGCTGCCATGCTTGGCAGCGAATACCTGGGCATGACCGGTAAGTTCCATACCACATGGGGCGAATTCGGTGGCTTCAAGCACCCCAATGCGCTCAAATACGAGATCGCACTCTCGCTTGCCAACGGTGCTTGCTGCTCGATCGGTGATCAGATGCACCCTGAAGGCTTTTTGGACGAGGCGACCTACGAGCTGATCGGCATTGCCTATGCCCAAGCCGAGCGCGTGGAGCAATACTGCTACGACGTAACCACGGTTGCGGACATTGGCGTACTCTCCATCGAATCGATCATTGGAACCGCGCGCAATCACCCTGCCGATACGGGCTCGGGACGCATGCTGCTGGAGGGCAAATACCTCTACGACGTACTGGACACCGACTGTGATTTTTCCAAATACAAGCTGCTCATTCTGCCCGATGCGGCAGTGCTGACGGACGAGGCGCTGATTGCAAAGCTCAAGGCATACGTGGCAGGTGGCGGAAAGCTGCTCTGCTCGGGCACTTCCGGCACAAACGGCAGCGAGATGCTGTTTGATTTTGGCGCTACGTGGCTTGGCAAGAGTGAATATCAGCCCACCTATCTGCGCCCTGCGTTCCAAGCGCTGGGGCTGCCCGTGACCAGCTACGTCATGTACAGCATCAACTACAAGCTGAAGCTGACCGATGAGAGCGCAACCGTACTGGGATATACGCGCTACCCCTTTTTCAACCGTGAGCGCGGCTATTTCTGCTCGCATCAGCACACGCCCTTTGTCACCGAGGATGCCGCTCCCGGCGTGGTGATCGGCAAGGACGGTGGCTATATTGCATGGGACGTTTTCTCGGAATATGCGGATAAGGGCAGCATCATTCTCAAAGAGATCGTGCTGCGCACCATTGATACCCTTCTGGGCAACGGCAAGACGCTTGTCACCAATCTGCCAAGTGCCGGTGTGGTAACGCTGAATGATCAGACTGCGCAAAACCGCCTTGTGCTGCATGCACTGTACGCCTCTCCCGTCAAGCGCGGAGGTGGCATTGAGGTCATTGAGGATCTGATCCCCGTGCACAACACAAAATTTGCAATCAAAACAAGCAAGCCCATCAAGCGCGTCACTGCCGTACCGCAGGACAAGGAAATTCCCTTCACCTATGAAAACGGCATTTGCCAATTTTCCATTGATAAATTCACCTGCGCACAGATTGTGACGTTGGAATATTAAGAATGAATCCCCCCGTAAAATGAACAGATCCGTTAAAAACGGACAATAGACAAAAGACCCCTTGATGTGGTAGAATTAAAGTACCATATCAAGGGGGTAATTGTATGTCAAGATCATATACGCATTTGAAACA
>SVQP01000061.1 GCA_015065285.1 Oscillospiraceae bacterium
TGAAAAATACCAGCTTGGTCATAAAAAACCGAAAAATTAAGCCTCGATCTTAGTGATCTGAACCTTGGTGTAAGGCTGTCTGTGACCGATCTTCTTCTTTTCGTTCTTCTTGGGCTTGTACTTCATGACGTAAATCTTCTTGTTCTTACCGTTCTTGAGCACAGTAGCGGTTACCTTAGCGCCTTCAACGGTGGGAACGCCTGCCTTAAAGCCTGCGTCGGTAGAAACTGCAACGACCTTATCGAAAACGATTTCGCTGCCTTCCTCAACATTGAGCTTCTCGACATAGATGATGTCCTGCTCGAGTACCTTGTACTGCTTTCCGCCGGTTTCAATTACTGCAAACACGAAAAGCACCTCTCTTTCATATAGTCTCGCTAAAGTTCGGCGACACAATTTCTGCAAGCAAAAATTGCATACTTAAAAAAGCCTATTTTATGCGGCAATATATTTTAGCATGGACGCCAAGTTTTGTCAAGGGGTTTATTAAATATTTTTCACAAATTTTCGATATTTTTTTCGTGCAATATGCTTGATGTGCTCTTTTTCAAATTTTCTTGAATATTATTGTTTCATTCGACTTTTTTCTCTTGACGAATGCGGTAAATCCGGCTATAATGTTATCGTGATTTCCATTATTTCCCAGTTCGGAGTGTAAGCATGTCAAATAAGCCAAGTCATATTTCTGATCATATCCATACAGCGTTTGCCGGTTTCAGACGTGAAAATCTGCTTTCCTGCTTTGCAGCACTTTGTCAAAGCACAGGGATGACTCGTGCGGAGCTTGCTGCTGCTACCGGTCTTTCGATCATGACAACCGGCAAGATTGCGGATGCCATGATTGAATGCGGGATTCTCTATGAGCAAAAGCTGCGCGTACCGGGAGCAGGCAGACGCCCCGGCACCCTGCACTTTCATAACAAGCCCTTGTTTTTGCTGCTAAATCTCTCCTCGCGAAGGTTTTGTGCGTATCTGCTCTCTCCCGACATGAAATCAAGTGAGATTTGTGTGCATGATTATAATGATATTTTTCCCTTTGATGATAATTTGCTGATCTTTCTCAATGCCGTAAGAAGAACCTGTGATATTTCCCGGTCGGCAATTCCGCATCTGGCAGTGATCACAGCTCCCAAGGATGACAAGCGGCAATGCATCACGCGCTCCCTTTCCGTCTCTCCCCGATCCACTGAACACATGCTGCGAAACGTAAGCAAAATCCTTCATCGGGAATGTGATCTCGTTCTGGATGAAATTACTGCTGCGCAAGAGTATTTCCATTCCCTTTCCGTTTACAAGAATGCCGAATGCGCCGTATTCATCAGTCTTTCGGATATGATGTATGCCGCGGTCTGGATGCGTGGAAATTTACTCGCTCCCCGCATCTGTCGCATCGGAGATTTACTTTTACCCGAGCACCGCAAAATTTCGGATGCACTCGCTGACGCACTTTGTACCGATGAGACAATTCTCCCAACCGCTTACGCGATCAGCACACTGGAATCCTTTTTCACCCCCGATCTGGTTGTATTAGAATCTACCCGATTTCGACTGGATCAGGCATTTTTGGAAGGAGTCTATCGCGAAATGCGTCCGCTTTTACCTGCCAACTCCCGCATTGTTGACCTGGAGCTCTCTACTGCCAAGCCTTGTGCATCCGTTTGCGGTTGTGCGTGCGAACTGCGCCGCAGGTGGTTTTATGAGGTAGCCGGAATACAGTAGCCCAAAAATTTCTTGTTTTAGTGTTGCTTTTTTTCGGATGTTATGATATAATCTCCTTTGTTATAGCCGAAGAGAGCCAAACTCATACGCCCTGCGGTGAGAATTTTTCGCGTCTTTCGCCAAATCTCGTCTTGCAAGATGTGTATCTTGCTTCGACTCGCTTTGACAAAATCCATCTAAAAATTCAGCGCCGGAGGGTGCAGCGCAGTTTTGCGCGAGCAAATATTTCGCAGATGCAAAGAAAAAATGCGAAGCAATATTAAGATATTGCGAGCATTTTATCTGCAGCAGGTGCAGATATTTGCCGCTCAAAACCGTGTGAGTTCGACTCTCTTCGGCTATATCATGCCTCCATAGTTAAATGGATATAATAAACCCCTCCTAAGGGTTAGTTATGGGTTCGATTCCCGTTGGGGGTGCCAAAAAAGGCGTGCTGCTTGTGAAGTGCACGCCTTTTTTTGCTCAAAGGGTTCAAAACAATTCTCGCCCATTATGCAGACTTATTTTGGTTGGCTATTGCATTTTATTGCGTTTTGTGATAAAATGTTGTCAGTAGCAATGAAAGGAGACTCCCATGGGAAGAATGCTTGGTTACCATGGCGATGAAGTAGAGCTTGATCGCCCGGATCTGAATAAATGCCCCGATTGTGATTGCTTTTTTGCAAGCGATGCTTGTCCCTTGTGCAAAAAGATCTGCCCTGAGGAAATGCGCGCAGGCAACCGCAAGCCCGTAAAGCCCAAAAAGGTGAAAAGACGCCGCGACAATGGCAGAGTACAATTCATCAGCTGGTATCATCAATGGTGGTTTATTGTCATTCTGTTTCTGATCATGCCGCTGGCGGGTCTTGTAGTGCTGTTCACCAGTCCTCACAAGTTCTGGAAAAAGATTCTGTTTATTGCCATCTATCTGCTCTTCCCCACCATCATTTCAATCGTGATGATGCTGAGCGGATTTACGTTGAACGCACTGTTTGCACAAGATCCGGTTGACACCTCACTGACCAAAGAGGCTTACGTGGAAAAGTGTGTGGATATAACACCCGAAGAATTTTATCGCTCCCCCGACACGTATGCGGACAGCTACGTTTCCATGACGCTAAAGGTATCCGAGAAGAGCGTTAATCAGTACGGCACGTTCTACATTTGCACCTCTGTTGACAATCCTCAGATCATGATTGCGGTGCAGGATTATCTGCTTGATGGCAAACAAAACTTTATTGCCGGTGATCTTTTGATTGTATACGGTGAACCGTCGCAAGACGGCTGCCTTGTTTCAATGGACGGCAAAGCCTTTGAAATCCCTTGTATCAACGCGGCATACGCAGCAAAACAATAAAAAATGCGATCCTCTTTTGGAGGATCGCTATTTTTTTACATAGAAGCAATAGCTGCCGTCAGGGTATTCTGCAGCAGCATGGTGATAGTCATAGGACCGACACCGCCCGGCACGGGTGTGATCATGGACGCAACCTCTCTGACAGCCTCAAAATCCACGTCTCCGCACAGCTTTCCTTGTGCGTTGCGGTTGATACCCACGTCGATCACCACAGCACCCGGCTTGACCATATCTGCTGTGACAAAGCCTGCCCTGCCCACTGCGCTGACCAAAATATCCGCCTGCAGTGTTTGTGCCTTGAGATCGGGCGTGCGGCTATGGCACACGGTTACGGTGCCGTTATCATGCAGAAGCAGCATTGCCATAGGCTTGCCGACAATATTGGATCTGCCGATTACCACGCAATGCTTACCGGATGCGCTTACGCCACTTCTCGCCAGCAGCTGCATCACACCTGCGGGTGTGCACGGCAGTACGTTGTAATCCCCGATCATGATCTTGCCCACGTTATAGGGATGAAACGCATCCACGTCCTTTTCAGGCTTGATGCGAAGCAGGATCTTCTGCTCATCCAGATGCCCGGGCAGCGGCAGCTGCACCAGAATACCATGGATTTCCTTGGAATCATTCAGGCGATCGATCAGCGCAATCACTTGCTCCTCGCTCGCATCTGCAGGCAGCTCGTGAACCTCGGAATAAAATCCGACCTCTGCACAAGCCTTGTGTTTATTGCGCACGTAAACGCGCGATGCAGGATCCTCGCCAACAATAATCACGGCAAGTCCGGGAACTGTATTGTATTGATTTTTAAAAGCCGCGGTTTGCTCTGCAAGCTCGACACGAATCTCGCCCGAGATGCGCTTACCGTCAATGATCGTCGCTGCCATGCTCTTCCTCCTGCGCCTTGTCCTCTTGTTGCTCTTGTTGCTCTTGCTGCTCTTGCTGCTCTTGCTGCTCGGGCTCGCTTTGCTCAAATCTTGCGGCTCTGGCTGCCTTCTTTGCTGCAACTCTCTCCTCTTCAATTCTCTTTTGCTCTGCGCGGAAAGCCTTGATATCGGGAATGAAATAAGGAGTGAATACTGCTGGCAGCTTTTTGTTGGCGGACAGAATGAATCCTACGACCAGTGCAATTGCCGAAAGTGCAAAAAGCACAAGTCCCAGCATCTGAGAGATGCGGATGCCCGTACCCGGCACGTACAAGCTGTCGGTTCTCAAGCCTTCGATGAACATTCTGCCAAAGCCATACCATGCAAAATACATCAACGCGATCTGACCGTTGAACTTTTTCTTTTTGAAGATCAGATTGATCAGCACAAAACCAAGCAGATTCCACATGGATTCATAAAAGAAGGTGGGCTGCACCTCCATGTATTCACCTCCCGATGCCTCGGAGGTCACACCCATGCGAAGTCTGTACAGAATGTTATTTTCGGATACGGCATAGGTCTTTTCGGGACCTAAGAACGCATACGTGATCTTACCATCCACAATGGGAGAGCCAAACGCTTCACCGTTGCAGAAATTGCCCCAACGACCGATTGCCTGCGCGATCATAACACCCGGAGCTGCGCTATCCAGCATATTGAGCACGTTGACCTTGCGGATCAGAGCCATGCAGATCATACCAAGCACACCGAAAATGATACCACCATAGATGGCAAGACCACCCTCGCGCATATTGATGACGTCCCAGATATCATGATATCTGCCGGAATCAAGCGTGGTCAGCACGTAATAGAGTCGCGCTCCGATGACACCCGGAATAACGGTTGCCATGGCGATATCCAACAAATTGTCGATCGATATGCCCTGACGCTCGGATCTGTATTGTGCATACAGCACTGCCAGTACAATACCGGTCATAATCAGCAACGCATACCAATAGATGGGAAAGCCATCGATCGGGATCGCCACACGGTTGATTGAAAACTCCCCGATATTCAAACCGGGAAACGCAATCTTTGTAATTTCTTCCATATAAACCTCCATGCCGCACGACGCGGCTCAAACAGACTTGGAATAGACTTTATTCTTTCTCCTGCTCCGGATATACCACCGAGAGGCACATTGCACTCTCATCAAAGCAGCGGTGCAAATACTCGGTAAGCTGCTCATAGGTCACGCTTTGCAGAAGATCTGCATACGAGAGCACTTCACTGCCGTCATCAGCAAAGGACAAGAGCATATTGACAATATTCTCGGGAGAATCAAACTCTGCGACAAAATTGCCATACTCCACGCGCCTGCAACGCTCAAAATCCTCGTATGGAATGCCCTGCTCCTTGAGCTTGCGGATATAATCCAGCACCGCGGCGTACACCGCTTCGGGATCATCCGATTCACCTGCAACCGTGCCGTTTGCCACGCGGCTGCAGATTGAATAACCGTAATAGAGTCCGTACGAGATCAATCCCTTTTCAAACAGATCCGAGCAAAGATTGCCCGACATGGAAAAGATCAGCTCAAACAGCATGGTCATGCAGGCATCCTTGTGAATGCGCGCTGACGCATCCTCGGAAATATCGGTATCCTTCAGTCCTATGTAAAAAACGGGCTTGGGCACCGGCATATAACTGACTGCGCGCGGCTTTGTTACATTCGCCGGCTCGTCAAATTGTTTATGTACAAATCCTTGAGGCACCTTTTCGGGTGGAATGCAGGCATTCACCACTTTGATCACCTGCGCAGGTGTGACGTCTCCGCACACGGCAAGCGACATATTCGAGGGCACGTAAAAGGTATCAGTGCAACGATACAGCAGCTCGGGGGTAACGTGCGCGATAGATTGTTCGCTGCCCGCGATCTCGTACCTGACCGTGTGAGACTGATACATCTCTTTCATGAGCTGGCTGTACGCGCGCTCCCACGGGTGATCTGCCGCACCGCGGATCTCCTCTGCTATGATACCACGCTCGCGCTCAACCGATTCTTTTGTGAAATACGGATGCGTCACGAATTGCAATAGCTCACCAAGGCACGCTGAAAGTCTCGAGGTGCAGTTGAACAGATAGGCGGTTCTGTCATATGAGGTAAAGGCATTGGCATCAGCGCCAAGTGCGGAAAATTTGAGATCGGAATTGACTCCGTCCTCATTTTCAAACATTTTGTGCTCCAGATAGTGTGCCGTTCCCGCAGGCATATGCAGCTCGTTGCCGCATGCGTCCAGGTATTCGGAATCCATGGAGCCGATCCCAACCTCAAGCACGGCATAAATGGTGGAGCATTTCTTGGGATAAACAAAAATCCTCATACCGCTTTCGTGCAAAAGCTCGGTATACCTCTCGCCAAGCTGTGCGCTGCGGTGCACGGTTCTTTTCACAATATGGTCAGTCATCCCCTGCCTCCTTTTGCTCCAGCGTTCCGTTGAGAAAATACACGGTATCCGCCTTGACTGCTTGCGCAGCGCGCATAACGTCCTGTGCGGTCACCGCCCTGACGCGGGCAATGCACTGCTCAGGTGTGAGCGAGGAGCTGTAAAAGATCTGTCTGCCAAACCAATATGCCTGAAGCGCTGCGGGCGAATCGGTGCACTGGCGCAGCACGTTGATCAGAGATTTTTGCGCGATTCTGAGCTCTGCGCTGCTGACCGGCTTTTGCTGCATGCGTGCAAGCTGTGCAAAGATCTCATCTTGTGCAATCTGCTTGTTCTGCGGCAGAATTCCGCACGACACGGTCATAATGCCCTTATGTGCCACTGCGGCAGAATAACAATGATAGCATAGACTCTTTTTCTCGCGCAAATTCAAAAACAGGCGCGAGACAGAGTTGCCGCCAAAGATTTCATTAAAAACGCTTTGTGCCACGGCATCGGGATGATCGGGTGTAATACCGGTCCGAAATCCGATCTCCAGCTTGCCCTGCGCAACGGGCATATCCTCTGTGACGTATCTTATCTGATCAGGTGCGGGCTTGATGGTTGTTTTGGGCATTTCCATCTTGCCTGCAAATGCCTTTCCGAACAGATCCTTGAGCAGCACGGCAACCTCTTCCGGGTCGTCACTGCCTACGTAAAAGCATTCAATGCGTGCGCACTCCAAAAGCCTTTGGTGGTGCTCGGTCAGCATTTCTGGGGTAAAGGACTGAACCTGCTCCACCTTGCCCACCAAGGAAGCACCGTAAGGCTCGCCCTCGCACATGCATTCCCGCAGTCTCATATGGGCATATGATCTGGAATCGTTGACCTGCGCGCGAATATCGTCACAGGTATTTTTGATCTCACTCTCCACCGTTTCGCGTACCAGAATGCCGTTTTCGTCCTTGAGCGGATGGTAGAGCATTTGATCAATCACATGCAATCCGGCTGCCAAAGGATTGGCAGCGTCCTTTTGCGGCAAATAGCGCGTGCCCAGCGTTTCCAGCACAAAACCAATAACCTGACAATCGCCAAAAAAGGTATTGCGGTATGACAGTGATGCACCGTACTGCATATCAAGTGCATAGTTGAGGTGCCTGATGGTGGGATATTCTTCTGTGCCGCGTCTCAATACCGAAAACAACAGAGTTGTCAGCGGTGATTGCTGCGCATCCGCAGGCAATACGAACGACACCGAGAGCTGCGCATTTTTAAAGCGATCAGTCCTTATTGCTCTGAGATTGACCGTAGGTGTAATTTTATATAGCGTAGGAATCATTTTCTCTCCAAGTTTCCATAATGAATCAATTATATCATACACCAAAAACAAAAAAATTGCAAGGGTTTTGCATATTTTGCTCTTGCCTTTGCATCAGAATTCCATTATAATATTGTTAAAGCTATATACGGAGGTATGAATTATGCCCTTTATCGATCTGAAAACCAACAAGCAAGTAAGCAAGAATGACGAGATTGCGCTCAAAGAGGCACTTGGTAAGGCAATTGCCATTCTGCCCGGTAAGAGCGAGACGTGGCTGATGCTGGATATTCACGACGCTTGCCGCATGTATTTTCACGGCTCGGATGCGCCCTGCGCCATGCTGCAGGTGCAGGTTTTCGGCAAGATCAATCCCGAAAAGTGCGAGCAGCTGACTGCCGAGATCTGCCGCATTATGGATAGCACTCTGCATATTCCCCCCGAAAACACCTACGTCAAATACGAGGAGGTTGATCTTTGGGGCTGGAATTCACAGAATTTCTGATGGATAAGCTTTTATTGGTGGATGGACACTGCCTGCTGTTCCAGATGTTCTACGGTATGCCTGCACGGATTATCGGCAAAAACGGTAATGCCATTCAGGGCACGCTGGGATTTGTGGGCGCTTTACGCAAAATGATCGGCATGGTACACCCAACCCACGTGGCGGTCATTTTTGACGGTGAGACACACAATCCGCGCACAGATCTGGATGCCGATTACAAAGCCAACCGCGAGGATTATACAAACGTGGACGAGCAGGATAATCCCTTCTCTCAGCTGCCCGATATTTATCGCGCGCTGGATCTGATGGGAATTGCTCACGCAGAAACAACCGACTGTGAAACCGATGACGTGTTAGCTGCTTTTGTTAAGACCTGCAGTGCGGATATGCAGATCCTGATTGCTTCGCAGGACAGTGACTTCTTTCAGCTGATCAGCCCGAGCGTCAGCGTGCTTCGTTATCGCGGCAAGCGTTCGGTTATTTGTGATGAGGAATACATCAAAGCCAAGCTTGGGATACATGCACAGCAGTATGCGGATTATAAATGCCTGATTGGTGATGGCTCGGATAACATCAAGGGCGTGCCCGGCGTAGGTCCTAAGACAGCAGCCGCTCTGATGGGGCAATTCGGCTCGCTCCAGGCTATTTTAGCTCATACCGAGCAGATTGCCCGCCCCAAGCTGCGCGAGGCTATCGCGCAAAATATGGACCGCCTGCGGCTGAATCAAAAGCTGATTTTGTTGGACGGCAGCACCGCCCTTCCCTTTGCCCGCGAGCAAATGGTCTATACCGATTGCGAGCTGACCACCTCGGAAATTTTGGTTGAGCTGGGACTGAGATAGCCGAACGGGAGTCGAACCGAATTGCCCGACGACGATGCATTTTCGCATCTTCCGGCGCGCTTTTACTCGCAAGATTGGTATCTTGCTTCGCAAAATCACACCAAAATCTATCAAAAATGCATTCGCCGGCGGGTGCGAGCAGTTTTGACGCAGCAGATT
>SVQP01000009.1 GCA_015065285.1 Oscillospiraceae bacterium
ACATACATTACTACAACAACGAAAGAATTTCTCTTAAACTAAAAGGAATGAGCCCAGTGCAGTACCGAGCTCATTCGCAAACAACTTAATATTTAATTTTTGTCTAAACTTTTGGGTTCACTTCAATCATCGAGCGGATTTTTTATTCGAATTTGAAAAGTGCGCCAAGCACTTTTCTGCCGCAACTCGGCAAAGCCGAATATCACTGCGGCACAGCCGCAATATCACTTGCGCGCAGCGCAAATATCACTCGTCGCACAGCGACGAATTTCACTGCGCAGCTTGGCACTATGCGACAAGCGCGCTTATGCCCAGCTCATGGTGGTGGGCTTTTCCTCGTAGATGCAGATATCCTTCAGGAATGCCACAGCCTTTGCAAGTCCTTCGTCAATGGTCATCAGGCTATCCTCATGCTCGATCGAGAGCACGCGGTCATAGCCGCAAAGGCGCAGGTTGGAAACCATATCTCTCCAATACGTCTCACCGTTGCCGTAACCCACGGTGCGGAAGATCCACGCGCGGTGAATCTCATCACCGTAGTGCTTGGTATCCAGCACGCCGTTCTTGGCTACGTTGATGGCATCGATCTTGGTATCCTTTGCATGGAAATGATAAATCGCGCCCTGCAGCTCGCGAATGGCAGCTACGGGATCCATGCCCTGCCAGATCAGGTGAGAGGGGTCAAAGTTTGCACCGATCACGTCGCCAACGGCTGCGCGCAGCTTGAGCAGCGTTTCGGGATTGTAAACGCAAAAGCCGGGGTGCATTTCAAATGCAATGCGGCTGACACCGTGTGCCTTTGCAAACGCGCCTGCTTCCTTCCAATAAGGAATGAGTACCTCGTTCCACTGCCAATCCAGAATCTTAAGAAAATCATCCGGCCAAGGGCAGGTGACCCAGTTGGGATAGGTGGCACCGGGCGCGTCACCCGGGCAGCCCGAGAAGGTAATGACGGTATCAATGCCCATCTTCTCTGCCAGCAGCACCGCCTCGCGGAAATCCTTATCAAAGGATGCTGCAATTTCGGGATCGGGATGTACAGCGTTGCCGTGGCATGCCAGTGCGCAAACGCTGACGTCATACTTTTTGAGCGTTGCAATAAACGCATCATATTTTGCGGGATCTTCCAAAAGCTCGGCAGGATTGCAATGTGCCTTTCCGGGATAGCCGCCTGCGCCAAGCTCTACGGTATGTACGCCAAGTCCTGTGATAATGGCAAGCGCTTCATCCAGAGATTTCTGTCCGTACAGATTTGCAAGTACACTGATCTTCATAGTAATTCACCTCTTAGTCAAAATAGTAGGGCTTGCCGGTCTTGGCAGACTCATAAATGCCCTCGAGAATGCGAGTCACGGTATATGCCTGCTCGGGCAGCACGCAAGGATCGGTATCATTGACGATGGCATTGATCCACTGTGCAGCCTCCACAGAGGAAGGATCGCCTGCGCTGGCGCCCTCATAGAATGCAGCACCCTGCGGATTGAGTGTGGGACGAAGCACGTACTGGCTGTTGTTGCGAATGCCGTTGACGCGCACACCGTCATGCAGATCTCCGCCTGCCTTGGTGCCGCAGACCAGCGTGGTCGCCTCGCGCACGTCGATCATATTCAGCGCCCATGCGGATTCCAGATTGATGGTTGCACCGTTTTCCATGACCACAAAGCCGAATGCGCTATCCTCTACCGTAAACTTATCGGGATCCCAGTTGCCCCATGCGTTGCCCTGATTGGTGTCCTTGTTGAGCTTATGGTAAGCAGTACCCACGCAATACTTGGGCTTGTAGTTATCCATGATCCACAAGGTCAGGTCAAGCGAGTGCGTGCCGATATCGATCAGAGGACCGCCGCCCTGCTCGTACTCGTTCAGGAATACGCCCCAGGTGGGAACAGCTCTGCGACGCAGTGCGGTTGCCTTTGCATAATAAATTTCGCCAAAGGTGCCATTGAGTGCCTCGGTCTTGAGGTACTGTGCGCCCATAGACTGACGGCTCTGATAGCCAATGGTCAGCTTCTTGCCGCTGCGAGCAGCAGCGTCCAGCATCTTCTTTGCTTCAGCGGAGTTGATCGCCATGGGCTTTTCGCACATAACGTGCTTGCCGCTATCCAGCGCATCTACCGTGATAAAGGAGTGGGAGCGGTTGGGCGTGCAGACGTGCACGACCTCAATGGTCGTATCTTTGAGCAGTTCCTTATAATCGGTGTAAACAGATGCATCGGGTGTGCCGTACTTTGCCTTAGCATCAATGGCTCTTTGCTCAATAATATCGCAGAACGCAACCAGCTCAACGTTGGGCAGCTTAGAAAGTGCAGGCATATGCTTGCCGTTTGCAATACCGCCGCAGCCGATGATACCAATTCTGACCTTTTTCATTTTTCAGTCCTCCTGTATAGATAGGAATTTTCTTTTCGCAGCATAGATAAAACGCCACATTATTACAATTATATGATACCTAAAAAATCCCGATTTTGCAAGCGCAAAACCGGGATTTTTCAATGTTTGGTGATTTGCATAATTTTCCCTTTGGGATTTTGTGCAAGTGTTCCCTTACACGATCAGGTATTTGCAATCCTTGATGGATGCAGTAGAGTCCGCAGGCACATCGTCGCCTAAACCATTGGCGGTGCGAACGGTGGAAAGTGAGCTGCCATACCGCTTGGCAATGCTCCAAAGCGAATCCGAGGCACCGGGGTAGCACACCACAAACGCGCCCTTCTCCCTATCCGAAGCCTCGCCAAAGCTGACGCTGCGCAGCACGCTTGCAGGCGTGCTCTCCCACGCCTCGACAGCGCAAGCGATCTCGGCATCAATACCGATCCGCTCACCGTCCACACGCGCGCGGCAGGAAAGCACCTGCACGTGTGCACGCCAATCCGCAGGCTCGCCGGCGCATTCAAATTCATATTTCCAAGGCAAGGTCAGCTCATGGGGTGCCACCTCTCCGTCCGCATACGTCAGCACCACGTAATGCCCCTCACCGCTCAGGGTGCATCTGCCACGCTCCCAGCTCATTTCCTGTGCCTCAGCGCTGCCGCACACGTCCACAATGCTGCACTCCGCGGGGATCTCCGCCTTTGCAAGCGGCAGGCTGTCACTTTGCGTGAAATTGCCGTTGAGCGCACGGATAGCCAGTGGCAGCTCGTAAGAATCGTACACGCAATCACAAGCCTTTTTGGTGGAATAAATATCCTTTGTATAGCGCACGGCACGATTAGTCATCACATGCGCCTGTAGGATCACGCCCACCTCGGCATGCATAAAGGTCTCCTCAACTGCTACGCTGAGCTCCGCGCAATTGCCGATCACGCAGCACTCGCCTCCCGGCTGCGCGGCAGACACCGGCACGCTGCCCGAGAACGGCAGCTTGCGGATCAGATACGTGGGCACAGGCTCGGGCAGGCTTCCCTGCTCCTCTGCGCTCATCATCAGCTTAAGCTCCACCTCTCCGCGGCAGTTTACCATCCCCGCCGAGCAGCTTGCCTCCTGCACGTGCACCTGCCCCTCGGCGCAAACCAAGCGCATATTTCTGCCGCGCGAATCGGTCAGAATATCCTCGCCAAGGCGCACCACGTCACCAATGCCAAAGCCTACGTGCGCCGCAGTCTGCTCACCGATCAGCCGCTCCACCGAAAAGGGATCCACCACCCCTTGCGTCTGCTCGGCAGCAGGCAGCGTACCAAAGATGCGCACGTCTGCACACAATCTGCAGCGGATATTGAGCTTACGGGGCGCACTGACTCTACCCACCACGCTCTCGGGCACCACGTCCGCCATGCAAAGCGTAGCGCTGCCCTGACCCTCTTCAAAGGGCACGCTGATCAGGTATTCGGTGTGCAGGGGTGCGCAATAAAGGCCGCCGTCATTGCCCATGTAAAGCACGTAATAATCCAGCGTGCCGGCAAATTCGGCATTCCCCGCGCCTGCGTAGTGGGATGCGGGCAGTACGCAGGGGCGAATGCGCAAAAGCCGCTTGATCTCGGGCTGGTAATCGGGCAAGGAGAAATCCCCTGCCACCTCGGTCAATACCGTTTTGTTGCAAAGAGGGATCTGCAAGCCCTCGGTGTTCTGAATTACATCCATTCCAAACGTCTCCTTTTCCGGTTGTGACAAGCCTATCTTGCCCAAACACTTGTTTCAATACAAGGTATGCTTGTCTTGGCACGAATATGATGATCGGACAAAAAAACACCGATTTTCCCAGTAAAATCAAGAAATTTTCGCAAAAAGGGTTGCATTTGGCAAAACTGCTATGTATAATATAAGCAGAACGTGTCTGGCGTTACTACATATGAATAAGGAGAATATATCCATGGATAACAACGAATACATTGTAACCGAAGCTGACATTGTAGAAGAAACCAAGCCCACCAAGGGCAAGAACATTGCTGCACTGATTCTCGGCATTGTTTCAATCGTTGCAAACCTGCCCGTATGCCCCGTACCTTTTGCATGGGTCATCGCTCTTGTAACCTCGATTGTTTCCAAGTGCCTGCTTAAGAATGCAAGCAAGGACGGCATCCACACCGGTGCAAAGATCACCTCCACCATCGGTCTGGTGCTCACCATTGTCTGGGCTGCTCTGTGGCTGCTGTTTGTAATTGGTTACATCCTGTTGTATGTTCTGGTGCTTGTCGGTGCCATCAGCATGGCAGGACTTGCCTATTAAAATCAAAAAAAGAGAAACGGATACGGCTGCAGCCGTATCCGTTTTTGAATTTTTTTGAAAATCACTTGTATTCTTCCCGCAAGCATGCTATAATGTGAATCATCTATTACATCTTGGAGGTTCTTATGGGACATGCTAAAACATTTGCAATCATCGCTTTGGTAGTAGGCGCTCTTTCCGGTGCTCTGGGTCTGATTATCCCACTGTTTGGCTACGCTGCAGTCGGAGCTGCGATTGTGCTTGCAATCATTGCACTGGTACAGAACAGATATAATTTCAGTGGTAAAGACAAAACCATCACTACCGTATGCAGTATCCTCGGTATCGTCACTGCAGCCGGCGGCTTCTGTATCTCGTTGATCAATTCTATCGTGGGTGTTCTGATGAACCTTGCTGCTCAGGGCTTGATCGAGCTTCCCTTCTGATGCAACGTTGCAAAAGAGAAACGGATACGGCAACAGCCGTATCCGTTTTTTATTCTTCCGACAAATAAGTGACCGGGCGTGTATACTTCAATGCTTCAAGCACCGCATCCCAGCGCGCTTTCATATCACTTTCCGGGTCTGGCACAAGCACCGGGCAAAAGCCTGCATCCAGATAGGTCTTGATAGCAGCCAAACGGAAATCATCCGTGGTCAGCACGGTATGTGTGCATCCAAGCGCCGCCAACTGCTCCAGGGAATGCGCCAGCATTGCGTGCCCTATCCCCTTGCCACGCACACAGGGATCCGCCGCTACCATATGCACATATCCCTGTGCTCCATGGCATACTGCTGCAGTGGTTGCAACCAGCTTGCCGCTGCTAACCTGCTGCACAAAAAACAAATCTCTCGGGGGGATCAGATCCTGATATTCAACAATACTGCGTTCAAACCAGACAGCATCCTTTTCCGGAATCAGCGTATCATAGCATAGCTCCAGCCATGCATTGACCTGCTCCTTTTGCCCGCTATAAGACACAAATACATATCCCGCAGGCAATTGCCTTGAGAGGATCGGTCGTCCGTCGCGGCGCATATGCAATTGCTTCATGGCTCCGCTCTCCTTGATTACTTATTCGCGCTCTTCTTGATCTCCTTATAAAAGGTTGCTCTTGCAGTGCTGTAATAGGGCCATACCCAAATCAGCGCAATACCGAGCGTTACAATGCTCAAAAGCATCCAGCCGGTAAAGGAAAGGTCCAGACAGAACAGCTGCCACTTATGTCCTTTCATGATCTGTCTGCTCTTGGTAATGGCATCCCTGATGCCCATCTCGGGCTTTTCCATCATGATATAGGGCGTCATCGCATAGGAATAGCTCTTGATCAGACCGGGGAGGATGAACAGCAGCGACCACAGACAGGTATACAGGCTGACCAGCAAGGACGCGCCCCAACGCTTGAAAAAGTTTTTGAAGATGCCGGAGAAAAACGCGCCCGGATGCGCCTGTTTGGTTTTCACCAAGTCAAGGCAGAACATGGAATATGCAAAAAACACCAAACCGGAAAACAAAGTACCAATAACGGTTGCATTCAGCGCAATCATCACCAGCAAGAACAAAAGGAATACAACAATAGCACCAAACCAATGCCCTTCCAGGGCTTTTTTTGCTTTTTGCTTGATCATGGACGATTTCATTTCGCACCTCCCATAACACGTGATCTTTCTCGCTGCTCTCATTATAGCATCAAGTGCAAGCCTTGTCAAGAATGAATGATGGGTGTTGCAAAAAGGATTTTTTTGTAAAATGCTATTGAGGTACAGGATAAAATATTGTATAATATTAGAAAGTGATAAGTAAAGGGGTGCTTTTATGCAACAGAATCTTGATTTTTCCCGCTCCGTGCAGATCCTTGCGCACGGTCTTGATACAGGCGCTTACCCTTGCATTGCCTATGCCATCGGCTGCGGTGACGAAGTACTGGAAAGTGGCTATATGGGCAACCGTCAGGTCAATCCCTCTCCCCTGCCGCTTTTGCGCGATACACTGTTTGATCTTGCATCACTTTCCAAGCTGGTCAGTACCACCATGGTTGCTTTGCGCATGCTGGAGCGCGGTGAAATTGAGCTTTCCGATCCCCTCTTTCGTTATTTTGCCATTCCCGAGGATGCCCCCGCAGGTCGCGGCGACGTTACGATCGAGCACCTGATGCACCATAATTCGGGTCTGACACCGCACATTCCGCTTTGGACGCAAACCGATGACCCTGCCGATGCGGTCAATATCATTCTGCGCTCCAAGCCTTGGTGTGCCCCCGGTGAGCAGGTGCACTATTCCTGCATGGGCTACATCCTTTTGCAAAGGATTCTGGAGCAGGTGGGCGGTGCGTCCTTGGACGTGCTGGCGCAGCGCGAGGTATTCGAGCCGCTTGGCATGAAGAATACCTGCTACAATCCTACCACTGCCAACGTAGTAACCACCGAGTTTTCCGCTTTGCACGGTGAATACCTTTGCGGACGCGTGCATGATGAAAACGCCTCGTTCTTAGGTGGTGTTTCTGGCAACGCGGGCGTATTTTCCACGCTGGACGATATGATTCTGTTTGCGCGCATGATCGCCTCGGGCGGCAAGTGCGACGCGGGGCTGTATCTCAACCCCCGCACCTTCCAAAAGGCGATTTACAACGCCACCCCCGGCAAAAACGAGCACCGCGGCTTGGGCTTTCAGCTCACCCCCACCTTTTCGCGCCTGACCGGAGCTTTGTTCTCCGAGGGAAGTTACGGTCACACCGGCTTTACCGGCACCGCGCTTTACGTCGATCGCGAGTCGCGGCTTTGGGGCATGATTTTGACCAATGCCGTACATTTCGGGCGCGACAAAACCGACCTGTTCCGCACGCGCAGACTGTTCTTCAACAGCTTTGCGGACACCTATTTCAGAGCGCAATAATTTACAAAATGCACTTGCATGCGACAGGTGCACCGTGATATAATGAAAAAAGATATTAACCATCATCAGGAGAAAGTACATGGAACAGATTTATACCATACCCGTCAACGAAGCGTTTGAAGCCTCTGCTGCCGATCATGCTCTGGGCTGCCCCTTCTGCGCCATTTATAATAAGCTGGAGGAAAACGAGCTGGATCTGATTCTCGGTGCTTCCATGATGGAGCCCGATATCCGCATCCGCACCAATCAGGAGGGCTTTTGCCGCACGCATTACGATATGATGTTTGTACGTAAAAACCGCCTTGGCATGGCGCTGACGCTGGAGAGCCACCTGGATCAGCTGCGCAAGGAGATCAAGGGAAACCCGCAGAAGTGCGCCAAGCGCATTGAGAAGCTGGAGGGCTCTTGCTACGTGTGCGACCGCATTGCCTTCCATTTTGAGCATATGCTGGCAACCGCAGTGCTGCTTTGGAACGTGGACGAGGACTTCCCCACCAAGCTCAAAGCCCAGCCCTATTTCTGCCTGCCCCACTACAAAAGAATCCTGCAGTACGGACAGACCCGACTGCCCAAGAAAAAGGTCAATGCCTTTATCGACGACTGCGAAAGCGTGGAGCTGACCTATTTTGACGAGCTGCGCGAGGACGTCAGCTGGTTCTGCAAGAAATTCGACTACCGCTATGACGAGGAGCCGTGGTACAACTCCAAGGATGCCGTGGAGCGCGCATTTAAATTCCTGCGCTCCGATATACATAAAGGCGACAAGCCCAAGAAAAACTAAGGAATAAAACCATGATAGATTTACTTTCACTTCATAAGCTTTTTATCGGAAATCACATCAAAGAGGGCGACGTTGCCGTGGACTTTACCATGGGCAACGGGCACGACACGGCATTTTTATCCAAAGCCGTGGGCGAGAACGGACACGTATACGCCTTTGACATTCAGGAGCAAGCGCTAAAGTCCACGCGCAAGAACCTTGCCGAGCAGGGCTGTCCCGATAACGTCACGCTCATCCACGATTCGCACCATCGCGTCAAGGACTACGTCAAGACCCCCTTCCGCGTGGGCATGTTCAATCTCGGTTGGCTGCCGGGAGGTGACAAATCCATTACCACCATGCGCCAGACGACTCTGCCTGCGATTCGCGATGCCATTGAGCTTTTGGACCGCGATGGCATTCTCAACATTGCCATCTATCCCGGTCACAAGGAGGGCGACGAGGAGGGCAAGCTGGTTTGCGAGTATCTTTCCTCTCTTTCCCGCTTCAAGGTCTGCGTCACCCGCGTGCAGATCATCAATTCCCCCACCTCCCCCTATTTTCTCATGGTAGAAACCAAACCCTAAGGAGACGCGACTATGAATTTCAAAAGACCCCTGATTCTCTCTCTTGTGCTATTGTTTGGCATTATGGCGGTCTCGAGCGCATGCCAGAGCTCGCAGCCTTACACCTACAAAATTGACATTTCCCCCTATTCGAAATATATCAACACCGAAAGCTCGGAATATCTGGTGCTGCTCAATAAGCAGCATACCTCGGGTGAGAATTACTGCCCGCCCGATCTCATCTCGCTTGATGGCTCCCTGACGCTTTACGGCAAGGACGTGCAGCTGCGCGAATATGCCGCAAAGGCAACCGAGGCGCTGGTGCTTGAGCTGCATGAGCTGGGATATACCGACATTGTGGTCACCAGCGGCTACCGCTCCTATGCGCGTCAGCAATCCCTGTTTTACACCTATATTGCAGAGGAGCGCGCAGCGCATCCCGAATGGACCGAGCAGCAGGCAATTGATAAGGTGCTGACCTATTCCGCCGCGCCCGGTACCAGCGAGCACCACACGGGCGATTGCATTGACTTGATCAGCACAAGCTACGTGGTACTGGACGAATCCTTTGCGCAAAATCCCGCCTACGACTGGCTCAAGGACAACGCGCACCACTTTGGCTTTATTCTGCGCTACCCCAAGGATAAGACAAATATCACAGGCTATTCCTACGAGCCCTGGCATTACCGCTTTGTGGGCGTTAAGGCTGCAACCGAAATGTATGAAAAGGGATTGACGCTGGAGGAATACCTGGGCAAGTAAGGAGACAACTATGAATATAGAACAGATTCTCGCATCGCTCTCACTTGAGCAAAAGGTTGGACAGATGTTTGTGGTTCGCCGCCCGCAGGACGACGAGATTGCCATGCAGGCTGTGACCGACTACCACATCGGCGGTTTTACCCTGTATGCCGTGGATTTTGTCAATCGTACACCGGACGAGCTGCGCGCGCTGCTCAAGTCCTATCAAGAGGCATCCCCCGTTCCCATGTTTATCGCAGTGGACGAGGAGGGCGGCACGGTTGTACGCGCCTCCAAATACCCCGCATTCCGCGAAAGCCCCTTCCTGCAGCCCCGTGATCTGATCGCAGCGGGCGGCATGGATGCCGTTTATGCAGACGCTTGCGAGAAATCCGATTTTCTTTTGGATCTGGGCATCAACTTCAACTACGCCCCGGTCTGCGATATGTCGGGCGATCCCAACTGCTTTATTTTCAAGCGCACCGCCTCGCACGATCCTACCGTGACCGCACAGTACATAGAAAACGTGGTGCGCGGCATGCAGGAGCACCACATGATTGGAAGCCTCAAGCATTTCCCCGGCTATGGCGACAACGTGGACACGCACACCCAGATCGCGCATGATGACCGCGATATGCAGACCTTTCTGAGTTGCGATCTTGCGCCCTTTCGCGCAGGCATTGCGGCAGGTGCGCCCGTGGTGATGGTGGCACACAATATGGTGACCTGCATGGATCCCGACGTTCCCGCCTCTCTTTCCCCTGCCGTGCACAAGCTTTTGCGCGAGCAGATGGGCTTTGAAGGCTTGATTATGACCGACTCCTTGGATATGAACGCCATCACGCTTTACACGGGCGATCGCGCCTCTGCCGTGCAGGCAGTGCTCTCGGGCAATGATCTTTTGTGCTGCTCCTCTTACCAAAAGCAGTACCCCGCCGTGCTGGATGCAGTGCGTGACGGCACCATTCCCATGGAGATGATTGACAATGCCGTGCGCCGCATTCTGGCGCTCAAGGCAACCATTCCCGTATAAGGAGACCTTATCATGGAACACGCACAAGCACTTGAACAGCTGATGCAGCTGCAACAAAAAATGAGTGCCTTTGGGCATGCCATGGCGCTGCTTCAATTTGACGGTGGCACCACCGCGCCCGCAGGTACTGCTGCCAATCGCGGACAGACTCTGGCGATTCTGAGCCAAGAGGAATACCTGCTTGCCACGGGTGAGCAGACCGTAGCCCTTCTGACCGAGCTTGACGCATGCAAGGACGAGCTTGACCCCAAGAAAGCGCGCATGGTAGAGCTGCTTTACAAGAGCATTCGCGAGATGCAAAAGATCCCCATGGACGAATACGTGGCATATTCGCAGCTGTTAGTAGAATCCGAGGAGGTCTGGCGCACTGCCAAGCAGAACAATGACTTTGCGCTGTTCTGCCCTTATCTTGAAAAGATCTTTGAAACCGAGCGCCGCTTTGCCCTCTATTGCGCGCCCGATATGGACCCCTACGACTACTGCCTTGGCAAATACGAAGATGGACTGACCAGACAGACCTGTGACGAGTTCTTCTCTGTACTGCGTGCCCGTCTTGTCCCCCTGATTGCCAAGATCGGGCAAGCCGAGCAGCTGCCGGACGATTGCCTGCACGGGCATTTTCCCGCGGCGGATCAGGAGGCGCTCTCTCTTGCGCTGATGGAGACCATGGGCATTGATATGGCACACTGCGGTCTTGCCACCACCGAGCATCCCTTTACCACCAGCCTCGGCTCCCATTTCGACGTGCGTATCACCACGCACTACTATGAGGATAATTTCGCATCCTCCATGTACTCGGTCATTCACGAGGGCGGACATGCCCTTTATGATCTGGGCTCGGACGATTCCCTTGCCTATACGGTGCTGGACGGTGGTGTTTCGATGGGCATACACGAAAGCCAAAGCCGTTTTTATGAAAATCTGCTGGGCAGAAGCCTGCCTTACGTCACGCACGTATTCCCCAAAATCTGCGCTTGCTTCCCCGAGCAGATGCAGGGCTATACTGCAACGGATCTGTGGCGCGCGGTCAACCGCGTCACGCCCTCGCTGATCCGCACAGAAGCCGACGAGGTCACGTACGCCATGCACGTGATGGTGCGCTATGAGCTGGAAAAGCAGGTCATGTCCGGCGCGCTTGCCGTCAAGGATCTGCCAAACGCATGGAACAATCTCTATCGCGAATATCTGGGCATTGAGGTACCCAGTGACACAGAAGGCGTGCTGCAGGACAGCCACTGGTCGTTTGGCGGCATCGGATACTTCCCCTCTTATGCCTTGGGCAGCGCGTACGGTGCACAGCTGCTTGCTAAAATGCGCGAAAGCGTGGACGTGGACGCATGCTTGGCACGGGGCGATTTTGCTCCCATCAACGCATGGAACCGCGAACACATCTGGCAGCACGGCTGCCTTTACAAGCCTGGCGAGCTGCTTGCGCGTGCACTGGGCGAGCCGTTTGATCCTACGTATTTTACCAACTATCTCGAGAGCAAATACAGCGAGCTTTATTCGCTGACGTAAAAAAAGGCTGAGCCGCATATGGGTGATGTCCTTATCGGAGAATTTATAATAGGGGTATGGGCATAGCCCGATGCATTTGTTAAACAAATGCGAAACTTGCGATAAAAACATAAAGAGAGAACAATGCGGAAAGAAAAACCGCTTTGCTCTCTCTTTTTCTGCTTTTAGTGATATTCTTTGCTTTCGCAAAGAGTGATATTATTGCTGTTGCAATAGTGATATTGAAGCCTTACGGCTTCAGTGATATTCTATTCGCCTAAAAGCTCGCGTAGCGAATATCACTCGGCGTAAGCCGAATAACACTGCGAAGCAATATCACTCGCCGCAGGCGAATAGAACTGGCGTGATACTCCGTTAAGAGTATCACGCCTGCGGCTCAGCCCTTTTCTCATTTATGCACTTTGTAATCTGGAGATCAGATATTGCTCCATTTCCGTATATTGCACGTCCAGCACCACCGAAAGCTCGTGGTAGAGGCTGACTTTTGCATTGCGCTCAAAATCCGAATCTGTCTCGGACAGGCGCTTGTGCTGCTGCATCATATCAATGCGGCGCTGATGCACGGTTTTGATCAGGCGCACGTATTCAACCGGATTGCAGGAGTGCATGACCTGACGGTAGATCTCTCTGCGCATCTTTTCCATGGGAATCTCCAGTGGCAGAAGCTCAGGCATGCTCATGATCAGTGCCTCGGCATCCTCCTTGTTCATCAAGGGGCGCATGGGCACCTGCTCGTTATCCGTGGGCGTGTAAATAACAGAACCCGAGGATGCACCCAGCGGCTTGAGCAGATAGAACGTGCGGGTATCCTTTTTGTCAAAGGGAGAGGCGCAAATGTCCTGCACCAAGCACACACCGTTGATGCCGTAAACCATATAATCACCGATTGAGAACATAGTCGAGCCTCCTTTGACCGAGCATTTCGTTTTGCCACTTTTTCGTGTTAATAATATTATAACATTTTTTTCGAAATTTTGTAATAGGCAATTTGAACGAAATTTTCAAAAAAATCAAAGTATGGTGAACAAATTCACGGCAAGATGCGCGCATTTTTGCCAATTTGCGTCAAATATCAGGATTTGTGCCAATGCAAGGCATTGCGGCGGCGTGCGGTCTTTCCTGCAGGCTTTTCCGTAATATCGCCTGCGCGCGTCAGTGCCCACTTGGTCAGCATAGGACCGAACACCTCGTAAATCAACACGGCAAACAGCACCACAAAACGCACCGTGCTTCCAACCTCGGAGAGCGTGGGATCTGCGCACACCGTGGTTACCATGCCAAGCGCCACGCCTGCCTGAGGCAGCAGCGTAATGCCCAGATATTTTTGAATGGTGGGATCGCTGCGGGTCAGCATGGAGCTGCCGCGCGCACCGAAATATTTACCAAGAGAGCGGAACAGGATATACACAAGTCCGATTGCCACGAATATGGGCTGTAAGAATACCGAAAGATCCAGCTCAGCACCGCTGATGACAAAGAACAGAATAAAGATAGGCTTGGTCCATTTATCGGTTCTTTCCATCATTTCCTCGGAGCATGCACAGAAGTTGCAGAAAATAGTGCCCATCATCATGCAGGTCAGAAGCGAGGAGAAGCCGATATGTACACCTTCAATCTCAAAGTGCAGCATGGATGCTGCAACCGTGACCAGTACAAAGGCGATGGAAAGAGAGAGACGGTTGGAATGGGAATGGAACAGATTCTCGGCAAAGGATAAAGCAAAGCCGATCAAAGCACCCAACACAAGTGAGAGCACGATCTCAAGCAGCGGCTCTACCACGATCGAAACGATCGAGACCTCACCGCTGAGCATTGCCTTGGCAATGCCGGCAGAAACCGCGAACAGCACAAGTCCCACAGCGTCGTCAAGTGCAACGATGGGCAAGAGAATGCTGGTCAAGGGTCCCTTTGCCTTATACTGGCGCACAACCATCAAAGTAGCTGCAGGAGCGGTTGCCGATGCAATAGCACCCAGCATGATGGCTGCAGGCAGGGGCAGGATATCCTGTCCTGTCAGCTTGAGCAGCAGAAAATGCGCACCGACCAGGGCGCCATCCACCAGCAGCGTTGCCGCAACAGCCTGAATGATGCCGATGACGGTGGCTTCCCTACCCGTTTTCTTGAGCGAGCCCCAACGGAATTCACTACCGATGGCAAATGCGATAAAGCCAAGGGCTACGTCACAGATCACGTCGAACACCACGTTCAGCGTTTCATTTTCAAACACAACTGCATTATATCCGAAATAGTAACCGCCCAGCGAAATGCCGCCTAAGCAGAACGTGCCGACCAGCACGCCCGCAATCAGATACGCGGTAACGTCGGGAAGGTTGAGCAGGCGCACAAGTCGTGTGACCAAAAGTCCTGCCACCATGCAGATCGATACGGTCAGGATGATCTGCGTGATCAATTGCTCGGTTGTCATATATATTCACCTTCAATCTAAATAGTCTTATCAAGCAAGTTCATATCATAGCACTTTTGCGCTGCAAAGTCAAGCCCTTTTTTAGAAATTGTGTACGATTTTTTCCTTTATTTTTTGTGCAGGTTGTAAAAGCAAAAGAGACCTTGCCAAGCAGGGTCTCTTTTATACTTTTTTCTTATTTTTATTGGATCACACCCGAGCGATATGCCTCCAGCAAAAGGCGCAAATCCTCCATACGCTCCAGAATCCGCTTGCCGTCATCGGTATCTCTGACCAGCTTGCGGCGGCTCATTCTCTCAAACACCACGTCTGTTGTGGAAAGAATATCCTTATTCTCGCGAATGGCTGCCAGCTTGCCCTCGAACGAACCGTGCGCCACCAATCGCAAGCCCTTGGACGAAAAGATCAGCGTATATCCCGCAATCCCCGTAGTATCGTGATATGCCTTACAAAAGCCACCGTCGATCAACACGTACTTGCCGCCCGCCTTAATGGGACTCTCTCCCGCGCCCACACGCACGGGCACGTGACCGTTGATCATGTGCGACTCCGCCTGATCCAGCCCAAACTCATGCAGGATGCGGCAAACCGATTCGCTATCCTCGATCATGGCATAATACGGATTCTTGGGCTCGTGCCAGGTCTGTCTGTCCGAAATGAAATACCGCTCAAAGGTGGTCATGCGCGCGCGCCCGAACAAGGGGCTTTGCTTGCCGCACCACAGATAATATACGAAATCTCTGGCATCCGCGTCGTTTTCGTAGTAGGCGCGCCTTGCCATCTTATCGCAATAATCCATATATCCCTTGCCCGACAGCATGCCACCCGTTGTGGTTTTGACAAAATCAAAGCTGCCGTCCTCCCTCATGGGCACACAGCCGTGGAACAAAAGATTGCCGTTATAAACCTTATACAGGCTACCATGCGCATACAAAAAACGCACGTGCTTTTGCAGCAGCACACTGTGGCGAAACGCCTTGCGCAAGCCCTTGATGATCTCGGTCTCAGCATCGGTCAGACGGTAAGGATCTGCAGGGTCCACCGTGGGGAAATTGCACTCGTTGAGCGCATATACGCGATCTCCCAGGCGCACCGTTTTGTTTTCATAATCGATTTTATCCAGCAGCAGTCGATCCTCCATGCCGTATTCGGGGTGACGCAAGATCAGCTGACCCTCCAGCTTGAACATGATAATGGCAATCGCTTCGTGCGCACGCGAGAGGTTATCCATGCGGTTCTTGACGTAATACGCATCATCCGGATTGCGCGGTAAAAACCAGGTACTGCCACGATACGTTTCCTGCGCATACTCGACAAGGTCTCGCAGGCTGATGCCGTAGGCGTTTTCCACTATGGCAAGCGTATTATATTGCAGTGCAAAGTTGAGCACCGTGGCAATGCAAACGTCACTACCGGCAGCCGCGCCCATCCACACAATATCATGGTTGCCCCACTGCACGTCCACACGGTGGTGCGCGCAAAGCATTTCCATAATGCGATCGGCATGCGGTCCGCGGTCGTAGATATCGCCCACCACGTGCAGGCAATCCACCGCCATGCGCTTGATCAATCTGCACAGTGCCTCGATAAAGCCGTTCGCCTCGCCCACCTCAATAATGGTGGAGATAATGTGCTGATAGTAAGCCTGCTTATCATGCTCCTCACCCGAGGTATGCAGCAGCTCATCCACCACGTTGCGGTATCCGTCCGGCAGTGCCTTGCGCACCTTGGAGCGCGTGTATTTGGATGCCACCGAGCGCGCCACGTCCACCAGACGGTAAAGCGTTTGGCTATACCACTCCTCGGTATTCTCACCGCGCAGGCGCAGCTCCTCGATTTTTTCCGCGGGATAATAGATCAGCGTACAGAAATCGCGCTGCTCCTCCTCGCTCATGCTGCTCCCGAAGATATCGCGCACCTTTTCGCGCACAACACCCGAGCAATTGTTGAGAATGTGCTCAAACGCCTCACTCTCCCCGTGCAGATCGCTCATGAAATGCTCGGTTCCCTTGGGCAGATTGGAAATGGCATTCAGATTGACAATTTCCGCACCGACCTTTTGAATGGTGGGGAATTCCTTGGATAACAGCTGCAGGATCTTGATCTGATCCGCCGAGTATTCTCTCTTCATTCCTCTCCCTCTCTGTTCTTCAATCTTCAATGATGACAGGCACTCCCTGCCGGGTCAATATCTCCAAAGCCGATTTGATCTGCTTGTTTGCAGGCATCCATTCCCCGCTGCCGCGATTGGCAATGCCCAGTGCGCGCGCCTTGCTGCTGCCCATGGGGTGATAGCGCAAAAGCTGTACACCGTAGCAGCTGTGATGGCTGTGATACAGCTGCGCTACGCGTGCATAGTGTGCTTGATCCGTAGTCAATCCGTTGACCAACAGACAGCGCAAGCGGATGCGCGCGCCAAGCGAATCTGCAACTCTCAGATTGCGCAGCATCAGCGCAGGGTCCGCGCCCGTGTACTGCTTGTGCAATTCGGGGTCTGTGTGCTTGATATCCCAATAGAATTCATCCACGTAAGGAATTGCCGCGCGCAAAATCTCGGGATCACAAAACCCCGCGGTTTCGACAAGCACGTGCAAGCCCTTTTGCTTCAGCAGGCGCAAAAGCTCCACGATGCCGTCAGCACACAAGGGCTCACCGCCCGAGAGCGTAACTCCGCCCTGTTCACCGTAGAATGCAGCATCGCGCATCACCTGATCCACCACCTCGTCCGCCGTCATATCCGTGCCGACTACGCGGCAGGCATCCGCAAGGCAGACCTTGGCACACGCACCGCAGCCCTGACATAATGATACGTCACGGTAGCGCTCGGATTGTGTCAGAATCTGCGCCCCCTTCGGGCATGCCGAAACGCATGCGCCGCAGCCGGTGCACAGCGAGGTATACAGCATGATCTGTCTCTCTCTTTTTTGCGTTTCGGGATTGTGGCACCATACGCAGCGCAAGGGACAGCCCTTGAAAAACACCGTGGTGCGCACACCCGGTCCGTCGTGCGTGCAGAACCTTTGTATCTCAACAACTCTCATGTCTTCTCCTCGGGCAAGTACCCCGCGCGCTCCAGAACCATGCGCTGCCACGCATCATCCAGCGTAACAAAGCGCGCATTCCAGCCGGATACGCGAACCGAAAGCGTTTTGTACTGCTCGGGGTGCTCGCGCGCATCCAGCAGCGTTTGCACGTCCAGCACGTCTACTTGCATGAAATATCCGCCAAGGGCGCAGAAGCCCTTCATCAATCCTTCCAGTGCGCAAAGCCCGTTCTCCCCCTCCAGCGTGCCGGGATACAGCTTGATATCCAGCGCTGCGCCCGTGGTCATACGGGAAAGATCTGCCGCGCAATAAGAGCGCACAATGGCAGTTGCGCCTGCCGTATCCGTGCCGGGTGTGGGCGAGGTATTGCCTGCTAAGATCTCACCGCGACGGTGCCCGTGCGGCACGGCTGTGCGGTGTGCTCTCCACTCGATCTGGCGACCGAAGGTACTGATGCCGGGTGGGAATGCGATGGGATAACCATGCGCATAAGGCGCACAGGCATCGGCAAATGCCTCCACCGCCCATGCATAGTGCGCGTCCGCCTCACCGTCACTGTTGCCGTAGTGCGGAAGCTTATTCTTGGCATACATGGCAACATCCTCATGCCCCTGCCAATCGTTTCGTAAAATCTCGCAAAGCTGTGCTGTGCTCAGCTTCTTTTCAATAAAGCACAAGTGATCAATGGCACAAAGCGCATTGGCAACGTCACCTACGCCACCCATATGCGGAGAAATCACGCGATAGGGCGTGCCACCCTCGGTATAACCCTTGCCGCTCTCGGCACATCCGTGCTCGAACAGATCGATCATGGGTGTGGGGATGGCAAGGCGGAACGCCTCACTTCCCTCTCTCCATGCGGGAACAAAGCCGTCAAGCAAGCTTTTGCATGCCTGCGCAACTTTTTGCTTCATACATGCAGCATATGCCGCCCTGAGCGATTCCATGTCGGCAAAGTCCGCAAAATCTCCCTCTGCCACGTGCAGCACGTCCTGCAAAAGCAGGTGCAAAAAGTCCATGGGCATATAGGAAAAATAGGTCTTGCCGGGAATTTGCGTCTCCCAGCAGCCATCGTTTGCAAAATCATAAATCTCCTGCTCGGGATACCCTTGCTTGCGCAGTGCATCGTATACGATCTGCTCGTTATACAAAGCAACAACACCGCCGCCGTGCCGCATGACACGGGCAAGCAAGCGCAAAAAAGGCGCTGGAGTCTTGGCATTCAATCTGACCGAGATGGGAAAATCCGAAATGCCCAGCTCCTCCACGATCTCAAGGCACAAATAGCTGACCTCGCACGTCACGTCACAGCCGCTCTGATCGGTTCCGCCCAGCACAATGTTCTGATAATGCTGTGCATCTCCCGAGCCACGCGGCGTATCGGTCTCGATCCACTCGCAGCCCTTGATAAACATGGAGGCAAGCACCTCGCGCGCTTGATCCATGGTGATCCTGCCCGCGGCAAGATCGTTTTTCAGATACGGGCCAAGCAAGCGGTCAATACAGCCGATGCCGGGCCAGTTTCCGCCAAGGCGCAAAAAAGCAAAACCAAACCAAAGGCTTTGCACTGCCTCTTCAAAGGTAGTGGCAGGGTGCAGCGGTACGCGCAAAAGCAGGCTGTGCAGATGCGGATAGCGCTCTTTGGTGGCTTCCAGATAACGCGCATGCCAGACTTGCATGGCGTCCAGCGTAGACAAAAGGCACCTGTGCCGATCCATGGCAGGCTGATCAAAGCACGAGGTATCGATCTTCTTGATACGCTCGCGCACCCCGAGAATGCCCTCTTTGACCAGTATACCGAAATCCACGGTCAGGTGGCTGACGCTTGGCCAGATGATACGTCCTTCTCTTGCCACGGGCACCTGATGGCGCACGGCTGCGCCCAGCGTGGCAGCACCGCACACACGCTCGTGCTCGCAGATGCGAATGGGACACTCTCTGACCAGAATATCCAGCGCGGCGGCATAGCGATCATGCTCACACATATCGTCCCAGCCCGGGATCGCGCCTACCTCAACGTACGGTACAGCCATGGTTTGACTGCCGTATTTTCCTTGTAAGGATTCCATGGCAAAGCCCCGTGTCGACTCACAAAGTCGCACGGGTCTGCCTGTTTTATCTGCGGTTGGAAATAAGTATTCGCTCATATTCAAATCTTCTTAACCAGCTGCTTAATAAATTCAATCACTTCCCCGTCGGGGCCGTATACAAACGCGATCTGAATGGTGATCTTGCGCGGATGCGAATCCAGATCCATAATTCTCACGGGAGAATGCAAACGAGCACCTGCAGCAAGTGCGGTATCCAGCGCGCTCTGTACGTTTTCCACATGCAGGGCAAGGTGCTGCCATCTGCCCTCTGCCTTGATCACCTGCCCCGGCTTTGCAAACAGCTCCAGCAGCGTGCCGTCACCCGTATCAAGCAGTGCGATGCGGGAATCCCCCTCGCCCCACGCGGTATACACACGCATGCCAAGCTTCTGATAAAACGCCAGCGACTTATCAAAATCGGATACGTAAAGCGACATGTGGTGAAAACCCATGCCCTTGATGATTGCATTTGCCATATCAGTCCTCCATAGCGGCATAAACGTCCTGCTCGAACAAGAACGCAGTCACCGCGCCCGCGCCACCGTCATAGCCGGAATTCTTCATGTAAACTGCCGAGATCTTATTTTCGGGATCACTCCAATAGTGCGTGCCGTAAGCACCGCTCCAGCCAAAGCAGCCCTTGGGCATCTGATAGCCGTCCGCAGAGATCACGCGCACGCCAAGTCCCCACTGAATGGGAGGAGGCATGATGGCATCGGTCACCTGCACACTTGCCATCTGCTTAACCGCCTGCTCTGAAAGCACGCGCACACCATTCACCTCACCGCCGTGCGTCAGCATCTCGGCAAAGATGACGTAATCGTCCAGCGTTGCCGCCAAGCCCGCACCGCCACAGAATTGCGTGGTAGGAATATTTTCAAAAATTGTCTCAACCGACTTGGGCACGGCATAAGCCCCCTTGCCTTCCTCGTAGGTGTGCATGGCGATCATGCGTGCCTTTTGGTCCTCGTTCATGGCAAAGGTGGTGTCCTTCATGCCAAGCGGTAGGAAAAGATACTTATTGAGATACTGATCGAACGGCATGCCGGATACGATCTCAATGATGCGCGCCACAGCCACAAATGCAGCCACGGGGCTATACCACTGTGCCGTATAAGGCTCAAAGGCAAGCATCTTATCCGAAAGCCATTCCATCACGCCCGCAGGAGACTTTGCAAGTTCGTCAGGCATTTGCGCCCAGTCATAATCACCGATCTCCAGCGTGCCAAGACCGCTTGTGTGCGAGAGCAGGTGCTTGATGGTAATAGGCGTGGTGGCATCCTTGTCGTAAACGGGTTGCCCGTTCTCCATGTGCCCGATCTTCATGCTTGCATATGCGGGAATGTATTTGCACAGCGGATCATCAATGGACAAAAGCCCCATATCCTGCGCGATCAGGGCTGCTGCAGCCGTGATCGGCTTGGTCATGGAGGCAAGACGGAATATGGCATTCTCCAAAAGCGGCTGCTTGGTATCCACGTTCTGATAACCGTAGGTCTTGTGCAGCAGCACCTTGCCGTCCTGCATTACGCAAAGCGCAGCTCCGCCTACCTTGCCGCTATCAACATCCGCCTGTACGCGTGCATCCACCAGCGCATTCAATTTTTCTGCATTCAAAGCTTTCATGAGATTCGTTTCCTTTCTTCAGACAAGCAAGGGCTGTCGCACGGGTGCGACAGCCCTTGCGGAACTGTTTAATTCAGTTTATTGGTCAGCTTCAAACTTCTTAATCAGCTGATCCAGCTTCTTTTTGGTCTTGTTCTCCTGCTTACCGTAGGTAGAGGTGAAATTCTTCTTGTTGGAGTTGACCGCAGTCTTGAACAGGGGCTCAAGTCCCATGTCGTAGTACATGCTCAGATCATAAGAACGGGTCTTGAAAATGATATCCAGCATGCCTGCGGATTCCTCGTCACGCACGCTCTTGCGCTGCAGCACGGTATCATAGAATGCGGGGGTGACCTTCTGATGGGACAGAATTGCCAGGATCTCCAGCGTCGGGCCCAGTCTGTCCAGATTCGGAGCTGCCTTGGAGATACTGGTGGTGGAGCAGATACCGTTGGTCCAGGTGATATAATCCTCCTGCTGCTTGTTGTACTTCGGAATGGGAAGCACACCAAAGTCGGTCTCCATCTCCTTGCCAAGCGCTACGATGTACTGAACGACCTCACCGTAGAACAAGCCTCTGCCTGCCTTGAAGCAGTCCATGCCCAGGTTTTCCTTACCGGGAGGAGACGCATAGGTTGCGTTGTTCACGTAGTAAATATTCAAAACCTTATCAAGCAGATCGCTTGCCTTGTTGATGCCGGTGGAATCCAGCGCCAGATAAGGATCCTCGCCCTCTTCGCAAACGATGTAGCGCAGGCCCGAGCCAAAGAAGAAGGTGTTACCCGTCTCCCAGGTTGCAACAAAGCCGTAAACGTCCTGCTCGTCGTACTTGCCTTCACCGGTCAGGTCGTAGGAAACGTCCTTGATCAGTGCCTGGAAGCCGTCCAGCGTCCATTCATTGTTATAAACCATTTCATAAGGGTCAATGCCCTCATCCTCTGCCATCTGCTTGTTGAACAGCATGACGTAGGTGGTGTTCTCATCCGAGTAGTTGATGGCACTGTTCATGAAATAGATCTTATCCGAGATCATAAAGCTTGCTGTGCCTTCATCCCACCAGGGAGCAGTCAGATCCACACCGTCCAGCACGGTATAGCTGATCAAGTTGCCCTCGGAGGCAAGATTTGCGGTCAGCGCCATGTGCTGATGCACAAGATCGTACTCGCCTGCGCCTGTCTTAACGTCGGTCTTGACCGCCTCGGACAACGCGTTGGTTTCCTTCTGTATAACAGTCATGGTCAGCTTGCAGTACTCTTCAAATGCAAGATTACGCTGATAAACAGCATCCTCCAGCACCTCGGTGCGGGTTTCACTGTCCACCACCAGCTCTGCAGGTGTGTGGTCATCGCGTCCTGCGATAACAAATTCTTCATTTCCCCAGTCCACACTCAGCTGGGAAAGAGCGCTCGACGCCTGATCGGTTTCGCCCTCAGCAGTGCCGGCAGTTTCCTTCTCGTCCGGGGTGTTGGTGTTTGCACAGCCAACCAACACGGCAAGAAGCATCAAACCTGCCAGTAAAAAGCACAAATACTTTTTCATGATCGTTCTCCTTATAAATTTTGTTAAGGGGGTCTTGTCATTATTATATAATAGGTTTGCGATTTTGTCAATCACGAGTTGGGAGTTTTATGCAATTTTGCAAGGATTTTCGCATCGCCCGGCAGGATTTGACGCATCAGCCCCTAAAAGTGATCGGGCGGTGCAGCTGCACGCGGTCAATCACCTGCAAATTATGCTGCGCAACCCATGCCTGTGCCTTTTCCATGGTAGCAGGATCGGCAATCATCCAGGGATCATGCGCGTCGCATCCGAGAATGACCTTGTTGCCAACCTTGCCCGCAATTTTCCAGAAATCATGGCAAGGGTACGCGCGACCGTCCAGCAAGCCAAGAAAATTGAGCTCAAGCGGAACATCCAGCGCAAGCGCCTGCTCGCAAAGCCACTGCATAGCTTGTGCGTATTCTTGTCCGCGCTCGGTGTTGCTGGGCAGATCGGGATGCGCAAGATAAGTAAAATCACCAGTGCGCAGTCCTTTTATGACCTGCTTTGCATAAAGCCATGAAATATCCTGCTCAAGGCGTCTGCCGCAATACACCGCAGAATCGATCTCATTTTGCACAAAGTGCTGACCCATGATCAGGTATTCATAGGGGTAAGGCTCCAGATAGGCAAGCAGATCTGCATGATATGCAGGATAATACTCCGCCTCAAAGCCAATATGCAGCTCGATCTGCCCTGCGTATTCCCTTTTGAGGTCTTGCAGCGTGGTCATATAATCATCTAACAGTGCGCGCGGGATGCGAAAGCCGGATTCGTAGCCGTTCGGGAACGGGTATGGCACGTGATCCGAAAAGCCCAGCACCTGCAAGCCTCTTTGGATGGCGGTTTCAATATATTCGCGCTCTGTGCCGCGTGCGTGACCGCACCGAGCGGTATGCGTATGATAATTTGCGTACATGATATCACTTCCTTTTCCACTAAATTATATCAAATCCGATGCAATTTTGCAAGAGCAATTGACATTTTTCGTGCTTCGTGATACAATGATCTATATCATATAAGAGGAGACTTATTTTTATGGCAACCAAAAAGAAAGCTTCGAAAAACAACCTGACGCGCATTCTGATCAGTATCATTTTCATCGCACTGGGTACCTCCTCGGTGATCACTGCCCTGCAAGGACTGGTTACGCTCAATCTCAATATTGGCATTGCGGCAGTGCTGGGCATTCTGATGTTTGTCACAGGCATTATCAGCTTTTGCGGAAAAATCGTTGCATGCCGTGTGCTTGGCGTGATCATTTGCATTTTGTCCACTGCAATGTTTGTGCTCAGCCTTCCCTCCTGCACGCTCGCCTCACTGCAAGGTCCTGCCCTGTATCTGACGCAGGCACTGCTGGCTTGGCTGTTCTTTGATCTGTCGTAAAATGAAAGATGCGGATCCGCTATGGCGGATCCGCTTTTTTTAATAGGTGGAAATGGGAAGATCAGGGTCATCCTCACCCTTTTTGATCTCAAGAATTTTGACGGGATAGCTGACCTGCGCATTGACGTGCACGGTCACGGTCTGCCCCACCTTTTTGCCCATCAGTGCCTTGCCAAAGGGGGAATCCTGGGAAATGCAATCCTTGAAAACGTCATTACGCAGTGTGGTGACCAGACGGATCTCGCGGTATTCGTCATCCTCGGGATAATAGATCTTGACCAGATCAAAAAGTCCCACCACGCCCTCACGGGAGTCGGTTTCGACAATGATGGCGGTGTCGATCATATTCTCCAGATAGCGGATGCGGCTCTTGTTGGCATTATATTCGCGCTTAGCGCAGCGGTACTCATCGTTCTCGGAAAGATCTCCGTACTCGCGTGTACGCTTGACCTCCTCACGCAAAGCGGGAATACGGCGGCGACGCTCCTGCAGCTCCTCTTCCATTTTCTGTATATCAATTTTGGTAAGCTTATCATGCATGATTGTGTCCTCTTTCTGCAGTCATTGGAATCTTTTCTCATATTTTAGCATATATGCGACAAATAATCAACAAATGTCGCATATTTTATTCAATTTTTTTTAAAAAGTCTTGACAAACAAAACAAATGTGTATATAATGTAACTACCAAAATACATATTGGAGGAGTTTATCATGAACAAGATCGTATTTGGTATTCTGACCATTCTCTTCAACTCAATTGGTGTTCCCTGCTTCATTCAGGGCAACGTTAAGGCTGGTATCCTGAGAATCGTTCTGGGCGTTGTTACCTGCGGTGTTATTGGTTTCATCAATGAGATCATGGGCATCATCCTGGGCATCAAGGTTCTGATGATGAGCGATGAAGATTTCCAGGCTCAGTACGGCACCATTGCTATGGGTATCCCGAAGGGCGCTCCCAAGGCTGAAGAGTCTGCAGAGTAATCCACAACACTCATAAAAAACCGAGCTTGCGAGCTCGGTTTTTTATATTTTTTCATTCTGTCTATTTACAAACGCAAAATCATATGCTATACTGTATGCAACAAGGGGCATTAGCGCAGCTGGGAGCGCACAACACTGGCAGTGTTGGGGTCAGGGGTTCAAGTCCCCTATGCTCCACCAAAAAACAGAGAGGGAGTCCAACGGACTCCCTCTCTGTTTTTTGCTGATGCTGCACCGACTTGAGCCCCACGCGCGAACGAGCAACCCATTTATGTCATCCTGATCGAAGACGCGAGGACTCGCATCCCCTTTTCGTGTCATCCTGAGCAAGCAAACACCCCGGTGTGGGTGTTTGCGCGTCGAACTTTCAAAAATCTGCAAAAAATTGCTGATTTTTGAAAGTCAAAGCGCAAGGATTGCGCTTTGAGGATCTGGGAAACGGTTTATGACACGCGAAAAAGCCTCCCCTTTAGGGGAGGGGGACCGCAGTGAAGCGGCGCAGCGTGCCGCTTCGCGATTGCGGTGGAGGGGTTGCCTCCCTTTTAAGGGAGGTGGCAAATGCTGCGGCATTTGCCGAAGGGTTCTATTTTCCAATCATATAGGATCGATAAATTGGTGAAAGAGCGTCCTTACGGTGACCCACTCCACCGCTGTTCGCTTGCGCTCACTGCGGTCCCCCTCTACCCGGCGGGAGAGGCATAGTTAATCCGGCTAAGCAGACGTCTTGCAAACCCATCGCAGATCCCGCGCTGCGCGCGCTTTTGCTCGCTCAATTCCGCGGCTCTGCCGCGAAATATTCGACCCGCAAAAGTTCGACTCGGTCGCTCTGCGACCTCGCTCAGGATGACACAAAGGGGGGGCGCGTCCAAAGTGTTTACGTGGCGGGTCGTCAAGGTGCCGACCCCTACCGAGGTTGTTGCCGCAGGCAGGATGACACGTAAGGGATACACACCCGATGTGCTTGCAAGGCGGCAGCAAGCCACCGCCCTACGAGAACAACCGACCGTAAGCACTTGCCAAATTTTCATTCCCGTTCTTTTTCCCGATTCCAAATCCCCCGTTTCTCTCTCTTGAAAAAAGCAAAATGGTATGCTATAATAACCTTAACAACGGCACGGAGGTAGCGTATGGAACCCTTGCTTTACGAAATTGAGCACGGAATCGGCACCGGGCATTTTATGCTCTATGAGCGCGACAATCACGTTTTTCCCATGCACATGCACCGCTGCTATGAATTTGTGTTGATGCTCTCGGGACAGATGAGCATGCACATTGAAAAGCAGGAATATCTGCTTGGAAAGGGCGATCTTGTGCTGATCAAGCCCAACAGCCTGCACAGCTATCACTCCAACGAGCAGCTGCAGGGCAAATGCCTGATCTGCGTTTTTTCGCAAGATCTGATTGCCGCGGTCACAGACCCCTTGACCAAATACAAGCTGCCGTCTCCTATCATTCGCAGCATCCCCTCCTTTTACAGAGAAATGTTTACCTCGATCAACGAGGACAGCGACCTTGCCACAAGAAAAGGATTTCTGTATACCATCAGCGGTCTTTTTTACCAATCCCTGGACTTTGACACAGAGGACGACCTGGCGAAGGACACCTTGCTGTTGCGCGATATTTTCGTCTATCTTGAAAGCCACATGGCAGAGCCCTGCACGCTCAAGGGCATGGCATCGGAGCTTGGATACAGCCCTGCCTATATCTCCCGATATTTCACGCAGGCGGTGGGACTTCCCTTCTATACCTACGTGCAATCAATCAAAATGGACAGAGCTTGCTACCTGTTGCTCAACACACGCGACAGCGTGCTTTCGATCGCCATGCAGTGCGGCTTTCCCACGCTCTCCAGCTTTAACCGCACCTTTCGCATCACTCTGGGCGAAACACCGCGCGAATACCGTAAACGCGCCCTTGTACGCTCTTCTGACTAACCCCGACGGGATACCTTTGCCAAAAGGTATCCTTTTTTATTCGGCTCCCAAAAATGTCAAGAATTGATCACTTTTTGTCATAAATTTATTAGAATATACATCAATTTTATGCTATAATGATTATAATCGAAAAAGCATATCCGCAAAAAGTACCCGATGATCAAAATTCGAAATATATGGAGGAAATCAAAATGGCAAATAACCGTTACGTAGGCGCTTACCCTGTAATCGGCATCAGACCCACCATTGACGGACGCAGAGGCGTTCTGCAGGTCAGAGAATCGCTTGAGGCGCAGACCATGAACATGGCGAAGAGTGCCGCTGCGCTCTTTGAAGAAAATCTCCGCTATTCCGACGGCACTCCCGTCAAGGTAGTCATTGCAGATACCACCATCGGTCGCGTGGGCGAGGCTGCCGCATGCGCTGAAAAATTCCGCCGTGAGGGCGTGGCAATCACGCTGACCGTTACCCCCTGTTGGTGCTACGGTGCGGAAACCATGGATATGGAATACGACACCATCAAGGCTGTCTGGGGCTTTAACGGCACAGAGCGTCCCGGCGCCGTTTACCTTGCATCGGTGCTTGCAACCCATGCGCAGAAGGGTCTGCCCGCATTTGGTATTTACGGGCACGACGTGCAGAACTGCGACGATACCTCCATTCCCAAGGACGTCAAGGAAAAGCTGCTCCGCTTTGGTCGCGCTGCAGTGGCTGCAGCTACCATGAGAGGCAAATCCTATTTGCAGATCGGCTCGATCTGCATGGGCATCGGTGGCTCGATCATCAGCACCGACTTTATTGAGGATTACCTTGGCATGAGAGTAGAATCGGTGGACGAGGTGGAAATCATCCGTCGCATGACCGAGGAAATTTACGACAAGGCTGAATACCAAAAGGCTCTGGAATGGGTCAAGGCAAACTGCATTGAGGGCTTTGACAAAAACCCCGAAGAGCTGCAAAAGACCCGCGAGCAAAAGGATGCCGATTGGGAATTTGTGACCAAGATGATGGTCATTATCAAGGACCTGATGAGCGGCAACCCCAATCTGCCCGAGGACTGTCGCGAGGAAATGGTTGGTCACAACGCCATCGCAGCAGGATTCCAGGGTCAGAGACAGTGGACCGACTTTTACCCCAACTGTGACTTCCCCGAGGCAATGCTCAACACCTCGTTTGACTGGAACGGTGCGCGTGAGCCTTACATTCTGGCAACAGAGAACGACGTGCTCAACGGCATTGGCATGCTGTTCATGAAGCTGCTGACCGGACGCGCACAGATGTTTGCAGACGTGCGTACCTATTGGAGCGGCGATGCCATCAAGGGCTGTACCGGCTACGAGATCGAGGGCAAGGCTGCAGCAGCCGACGGTATTATCCACTTGATCAACTCGGGTGCTTGCTGCCTCGATGCCAACGGTGCTGCCAAGGATGAAAACGGCAATGCCGTGATCAAGCCCTGGTACGAGATCACCGAGCAGGATGCCAAGGCAATTATGGAAAACACTACGTGGAACTATGCCGACCTTGGCTATTTCCGCGGTGGCGGCTACTCCTCCCGCTTTGAAACCAAGGACGAAATGCCCTGCACCATGATCCGCCTGAACCTTGTAAAGGGTCTTGGCCCCGTGCTGCAGATCGCAGAGGGCTGGACCGTGGGTCTGCCCGCAGACGTTTCGGATACCCTTTGGAAGAGAACCGACTACACCTGGCCCTGTACCTGGTTTGCTCCCAGATGCGACGGCCGCGAGGGCTCTCCCTTCAAGACCGCTTACGACGTGATGAACAACTGGGGTGCCAACCACGGTGCCATCAGCTACGGTCATATCGGTGCAGACCTGATCAGCCTTTGCGCAATGCTCCGCATCCCCGTTTCCATGCACAACGTGCCGGATGAAAAGATCTTCCGCCCCGCAGCATGGAATGCATTCGGCATGGACAAGGAAGGTCAGGACTACCGTGCATGCGCTTGCTACGGTCCCTTGTTCGGCAAATGATCCGAAACATGTTCGAAAGCATTGACAATTCAAACAAGCCCGTCTTGTCACCGTCCCTTCGGGGGCGACGAGCTGATCATTGAGGTCATTGCATAACGCATATCAATCATCGCAGGCTGCACCGATTCGTGCAGCCTGCCGATTAAGGAGATCATGATGAGCAGACATATCTATACGTTGAAAAAGCCTGCAGGCTGGCACAAGGAGCTGTGGCGCGAGGCGCTGCCCCTTGGCAACGGCTTGACAGGGGCACTCATTCCCGGTATGATCGGCACCGAGTGCATTACGCTCAATCGCCACGACCTTTGGGAGGGTGGCGCAGAATGTAAAATTCCCGACGTCTCTGATACAATTCGTGCCATGCAAGACGCGATCAATCGCGGTGACTTTGCATCTGCCAACCGCGAGAATCTGGGCGCGGCACTGCAGCAAAAGGGCGGGGCTACGCCCATTGCCTGCCCGCATCCGCTGGGCTGGCTGGAGATTGCATTTGCCCCCGAAAAGCTTTTCAAAGATTACCGCCGCGGCTTGAATATGCAAACCGGTGAAGCCTTTTTGGATTTTTCAGTGGACGGCTGCCGCTACCGCCGCACCGCATTTGTTTCACGCGACGCGGACGTATTCGTCATGCGCATGACTGCCGACCGCCCCTTCCAAGCCACCTATTCGCTGCGCCTTTATAACGGGGTCAGCGAGTGCAAGCCCCACCCGGACGGCATTTATCTTGCCTCTGCCGAGGGCTACAGCGCAGCACGCGTGCAATTCTTGGGTGATTGTACCGTTACAATCAAAGAAAATTCCCTTTGCGTCTGCGGCTCTGATTACACGGTGCTTGTGCGCTGCGCCTCTCACGGTTCAGACTGCTCGCTTGATCACGTATCGGGCAAAACCTACGAGCAGCTGCTGTACGAGCACACAGCCTTGCACCAACCGCTTTATGACAGCGTGAGCATTGAGCTTGCCGACGACGCGGCATTTGACGCGACCAACGAGCAGCTGCTCGTGCAAGCCTATGAGGATCAAGCCTGTGCAGCACTTTTGGAGCGTCTTTGGAGATTTGGACGCTATCTGTTCATTTCCGCAGCCTCCGAGCATGGCAATCCCGTACCGCTCTACGGCATCTGGCACGGTGACCACCACCTTGCCTGGAGCCAATACGTAGCCAACGAAAACGTGGAGATCACCTACTGGCATGCCATGGCAGGCGGTCTTTGCTATGCCATTCCTCCCCTGCTGCGCTACTATACCGCGCGCCTTGCAAAGCTGCGCGAATGCGCAAGATCCATTTATGGCACACGCGGCATCTGGATCTCAGCATACACAGCACCCGATTCGTTCGGTGCAAGCGTTCCCGTAGCGGTCATTCTCAACTGGACAGGCTGCGCGGGCTGGCTGTGCCGCCATTTCTGGGAATACTACCTTTACACGGGTGACGTACAGCTTCTTTCCGAAGAAATTTTGCCCTTCATGCATGAGGCTGCCCTGTTCTATCTGGACTTTGCGCAAAAGGACGGCGACTATATCAGCCTTGCGCCCTCGGTTTCCCCCGAAAACACCCCCGACAAAGCCCCCGGCGTGGTTGCGCGCAATGCCACCATGGATTTTGCCATTCTCAAGGAGCTTTTGACCAATCTTCTCAGTGGCATGGAGATCACGGGCATGTACACGGACGAGGGGGAGCAGTTTGCAGATCTTCTTGCAAAAATTCCGCCCTATATGATCAACGAGGACGGTGCGATCAAGGAATGGATGGACGAATCTATCAAGGACAACTATCACCACCGTCACCTCTCGCACATCTACCCCGTATTCCCCGGAAACGAGGTCAACGCACACGGGCAGCCCGAGCTGTTCGAGGCATTCAAGCAAGCCGTGCGCCTGCGCAAGCTGGGTGCGCAATCCGGCTGGTCGCTTGCCCACATGGCAAGCATTTATGCGCGCATGGGCGAGGGCGAGCGCAGCATGGAATGCCTGGACGTTATGACCAAGAGCGTGATCATGGATTCGCTGCTGACCACCCACAACGACTGGCGCCGCATGGGCATAACGCTTGAGTGGGAGGGCGAGGCATTCGTACAGCTGGATGCGAATTTTGGCATTGTCAACGCACTGCAGGAAATGCTGTTCTGCGCACAAAAGGGCGCGCTTTCCATTCTGCCCGCGCTGCCCAAGCGCCTTGCAAGCGGTGCTTTACGCGGCATTGTATTCCCTGAGGGCAAAGTCGATATCGCCTGGGACAGGGACGGTCGGGTCACGCTGACCGTACACGCTACCCGTGCACTGGATACAGACGTTTTATTGCGCGGCAACAAGGTTTGCCATCTGACACTTGAAGCGGGCGAGAGCCGCACGCTGTCGCTTTGATAAGAAAAGAGGTAACCGATCATGTTAAAGAATATTCCCCCCATCATTTCCCCCGAAATGCTCAAGGTGCTGTGCGAGATGGGGCATGGCGACCGCCTTGTCATTGCAGATGCCAATTTTCCCGCTGCCAGCATGGGCAAGGATGCCATTGTGCTGCGCGCGGACGGCCACAATGCAACCGAGCTTCTGGATGCCATTCTGACCCTGTTTCCGCTGGATACCTACGTATCTTACCCCGTTTCCCTGATGCAGGTCATACCGGGTGATCCGGTCAAAACACCCATCTGGAACGAATACAAGGCAATTGTTGCCAAGTATGACGAGCGCGGTGCAGATGCCTTTTGCGAGATCGAACGCATGGCTTTTTACGAACAATCCAAAAAGGTCTATGCCATCATCGCAACCGGAGAAAAGGCGTTGTATGCCAACCTCATCCTGCAAAAGGGCGTGATCTGACGCTTTTGGGACTGCATTTTCATGCAGTCCCCTTTTTGCTTGCAAAACATCCCTTTACAAAATCGGGGATTTGTGGTATACTGGGCACAGAACGAATACAAGTGAGGTGATCCCATGTCCATACAGATTCTCTGTCCCGATTACGTGCAAACGGTGCTTGCGGCACTGCAGAGCGCGGGGCACAAGGCTTATATTGTGGGCGGCTGCGTGCGCGACAGCCTGCTTGGCAAAACGCCTGCGGACTGGGACGTGACCACCTCCGCACTGCCCGAGCAGACCGAGCAAGCGGCTGCGGCTGTAGGGCTGAAAACCTTTCGCACCGGCATCAAGCACGGTACCGTTTCGGTGCTCTGTGAGGGTGTGACGGTGGAATGCACCACCTTCCGCATTGACGGGGATTACAAGGATTCCCGCCATCCCGAAAGCGTCAGGTTCACGCCAAGCCTTGCACAGGACCTTGCGCGCCGCGATTTCACCATCAACGCCATGGCGGCAACCCGGGGCACAGATGGCTGGGAGATCATTGACCCCTTTGACGGGCAAAAGGATCTGCAGGCGGGCATGATTCGCTGCGTGGGCAACCCCATCAAGCGCTTTGGTGAGGATGCGCTGCGCATGCTGCGCGGTGTACGCTTTGCCGCGCGCTTTGGTTTTATCATTGAGGATAAGACCGCCAACGCCATGTACGCATGCGCAGGCGGACTGAAAAGCATCTCGCGCGAGCGCGTACGTGAGGAGCTGATCGGTATGCTCAAAAGTCCCGATCCCGAGGGCGCGATCAAAACGCTCAAGCGTCGCGGACTGCTCAAATTCGTGTTTCCCTATGCGGACGTCACTGCCTCGGCACGCGGACTCAATCAAACGTCTGCCGATTCTCCTCTGTTTCGCCTTGCCTACCTGCTTTACGATGCAATCGACGACGCGGTGCAAAAGACGACCGCTGACCTCAAGCTTTCGGGGGCAGATGCGGGATATGTGCGCACGCTGCTCGCGCTCAGGGGCGAGGCGCTGCAAAGCACCCCTTTGTTTGCAAGGCAAATGATTGCCAAATACGGCAAGGATTCCATCCCCGCACTTGCTTTGCGCAAAGTCAAGGGAGAGGACACCACTGCCCTGTCGGACACGGTGGCAGAGCAGCTTGCATGCGGTGCTTGCGTCAGCATCTCGGAGCTTGCCGTCAAGGGTGCGGATCTTTCTGGGATCGGCATTCCCAAGGGCAAAGAGATGGGCGCTGTGCTTGGCGCACTGCTTGACGAGGTCATGAAGGACCCCACGCTGAACCGAAAAGAGACCCTGCTGGCACTTGCTAAGCAGATTTATAAGGAGAAATGATGTATTCCGTAACCCCAAAAAAGCAGAATAAGCTGACTGCCTTTGCCTGTGCCGCTTGCTTTGTGTGCGGCATTGGCTTGTTTGCACTGACACTGGGGCAGCCGACAATTCCCTTTGCCAATCTTGCCCTGCAGCTGATCTCCGTGCTGCTGCTTTGCTTGGGCGTTTTTCTGTACACTCGCTATTTTGCGCATCAGATGACATATACCGTCTCACCCGGCGGTGTTTTCGATGCCGATGGGCGCGAGGTCTACGACCTGACTGTGATTGACACGGTGGGCGGCAAAAAGCGACGCGTGCTCTGCCGCATTTCCCTGCGCGACATTGTGCAAACGGATGCGCGTCCCGCCCGTTCCACCAAGAAAAACGGCTATCCCGCCATTGAGCCGACAAGCGACCAAGGGCAGGTATTCCGCTACTGCACCGACATGGTCCCCGAGCGCATTCTCGCCGTTTACGACCGTGACGGAAACGTGGTGGTGCTGAGCTTTGACCAGACGCTTTACGAGATTCTGAGGAGAAAATAAAGCAGCCGGATGCATTTGCACGTTGACTTGACGAAAAATCAGCAGGACTCTGCTCGAACACGAGCAGAGTCCTGATTTTTCATTTTTGCAAAAGGTTCGAATCTACATTGGTAGCTGCGCAAGCGGTTTATGACACGCGAAAAAAGCCTCCCCCCACTATGTGTCATCCTGAGCGGGAGTGTGTTTTTCTTGTAGGGGAGGCTATTAGCCTCCCGCACGAAAACGGTTTATGATCATGTCACCCGAACACTGATCCGCTCTGATCGCGTGCGGGAGCATAATATGCTCCCCTACACAAAGATACTTTGGCGGTGCCCCCCCCTTGTGTCATCCTGAGCGAAGCACCCCACTATGTGTCATCCTGAGCGAGAAAACATCCCTGTGCGGATGTTTTCGAGTCGAACTTTCAAAAACCTGCAATGATTTGCTGGTTTTTGAAAGTCAAAGCGCAAGGATTGCGCTTTGAGGATCTGGGAGGCGGTTTATGATTCCCTTGTAGGGACCGACGTCCTCGGCGGTCCGATACGCAAGCGGTTGGGGCAAGTATAAAATATGACTTTGGCTAAGCAGACGTCTTGCAAACCCATCGCAGATCCCGCTGCGGCTCGCATAAGCGAGCACTTGCGCTTTTGCTTGCTGCGATGCGCCAAAGGGCGCATTCTCGACCCGCAAAAGTTCGACTGCGTTCGAATGCCGCGCAGCGGCATTCTCTCTCCGCTCAGGATGACACATTGTGGGATGCAAGTCCAAGGCTAAAGGCTATCCGCGACCCTTGCATTCGGGATCCTCACCATTCATCCCCCGTCAACACAAAAGCCCGATGCGCTTGCATCGGGCTTTTGTGTTGGTGGGGGATGGTGGATTCGGACCACCGAAGTCAGTGACAACAGATTTACAGTCTGCCCCCTTTGGCCGCTCGGGAAATCCCCCATATTTGGAGCTGGTGAACGGAGTCGAACCATCAACCTGCTGATTACAAATCAGCTGCTCTGCCATTGAGCCACACCAGCACATTCTCACGAGCAGAGTCGTCGTGAACGGAACATGCAGTATTATAGCAGATAGTTTTGCGTTTGTCAAGTGCTTTTTGAAAAATTTTTGACAAAATATTTCGCCCGTTAAATACAGCGTTTTCTCCCCTGCTTTATATAATATATTTATTGATGATTTTCCCATATGTTCACAGGCAATTTACAATTTTATGTTATGATGTATTCTGTATAGTTATGAAAACTTTTGAAAGGATCTATGATCATGATAAAAATCGAACATCTGGTAAAGAACTACGGCTCCAACTGTGCTGTGGACGATATCAGCTTCTCTGTGGAATCGGGCGAGATCGTGGGCTTCCTTGGCCCCAACGGTGCCGGAAAATCCACCACTATGAATATCCTGACCGGCTACCTCTCCGGTACGTCCGGCAAGGTCTCGATCGACGGTATCGACATTCTGGCTGATCCGCTCGGCGCTAAAAAGCTGATCGGCTATCTGCCCGAGCAGCCCCCTCTTTATCTTGACATGACTGTTGACGAATATCTCAATTTCAACTACGACCTGAAAGGCTGCAAGCTCCCCCGCCTTGAGCACATTGCCGAGGTTTGCGAGGTTGTCAAGATCGGCGACGTGCGCAAGAGAGTCATCCGCAACCTTTCCAAGGGCTACAAGCAGCGCGTTGGCATTGCACAAGCACTGATTGGCAATCCCAAGGTCATCATCTTCGACGAGCCTACCATCGGTCTGGACCCCAAGCAGATCATCGAGATCCGCAACCTGATCAGAACGCTGGGCAAAGGTCACACGGTCATTCTCTCCACGCACATTCTGCAAGAGGTACAAGCGGTTTGCGACCGTATCGTGATCATCAACAAGGGCAAGATCGTTGCAGACGAGCTGACCGAGAACATTTCCCGTGCGGTAGAAAACAACCGCCGCTTCAACGTCAAGATCTGCGGTCCTTCCCGTGAGGTGCTCTCCACGCTCAAGAGCATGAGCGGCATTGTATATGCCGAGGCGCTGGCTGAGCGCGACGGTGAGGCTTACACCTACATGATTGAGAGCGACTATGGCGTGGACGTGCGTAAAAAGCTGTTCTACACCATGGCGGAAAAGGGCTGGGCGATCATTGGTCTGGAAGCGCTCGGCATGAGCCTTGAGGACATCTTTATCACGGTAGTGGACAAGTCCGCTGAGGAAAAGATCAGACAAAGCAAGCCCGCTCGCCGCCGCTCCGGCACCAAGGATGCACTGGAAAAGCAGGTGGCTGAGACCATGGTGCGCGAAGGCGCAGAAAAGCGCGCTCTTGCCGATACGCAGGAGATTGAGGACGAGGACTGAGCTCCCCGCATAAATTTTTCGAAAGGAGAACGGTGATATCCCTTCACCGTGAAATACAAACATGCTTGCCATCTACAAAAAAGAGATGCGCTCTTATTTCATTAATCCCATCGGATACGTGTTTGCGGGTGTGTTCTTTATCATCTCGGCACTCTTGTGCTGCTATACCACCATCGTATCCTCCAGCTATGATACCTCAACTTATTTTATGCTGATGATTTTTGCCTTTGTCATTCTCATTCCGCTTTTGACCATGCGTCTGTTTGCGGAAGAGAGAAAGCTGCGCACAGAGCAGCTGCTTATGACCGCGCCCATATCCATTACCGGCATGGTGCTTGGCAAATTTTTTGCAGCCCTGACGCTTTTCGCTTCCTCGTTGCTGCTTTCCTGCATCAACTTCATTCCGATCTACGCATTTGCTTCGATCGAGCGCGGAAACGATTCCTATAACACCACGCACATCGGTCCCGTAACCGGCCAGGTGGTGGGCTGTCTGATCGGCATTTTGCTCATCGGTGCAGCATTCATTGCCATCGGTACCTTTATCTCTGCCCTGACCGAAAACCAGCTGGCTGCTGCCGTGATCACCATCTCAGTCATTCTCGGCATGGTGCTGCTCAGCTTTTTGAACACACTGATCGACGTTTACTGGATCCGCTTTATCGTGGACTGGTTCTCGGTACTCAGCCGCTTTAATACCTTCAGCTACGGTCTTTTTGACTTCTCTGCCCTTCTGTATTATCTCTCCCTGACCTTCGTATTCCTGTTTTTGACCGTCAGAGTATACGAAAAGCGCCGTTGGGGCTAATCCCGGAGGACAGCGAAGCATGAGAAGATCAGCGACAAGCCGCCGTTTTCGCTATGGCTCCTTGTCCGTGGTGCTGACCGTGTGCGTCATTGCCGTGATCGTGATTGTCAACGTAATTTTCCAAACACTGACAACGCGCTATTCATGGTATATTGATATGACGTCCTCGGGCACGTTCACCCTCTCGGACGACTGCCGCGATTACGTAGCGGACAATATCATTCCCGAGATCGACGCAGACAATGCTGCGTTGACCGAGAAGCAGAAAATCAGAATCATTTTCTGCGACGACCAGCTTGCCTGGGCGGATCAGTTGGTTCAGCAATACGTTGCCAACACGGCAAACGAGCTGGCTGAGGCATTCCCCGATCACATTCAGATCGAATACGTCAACATCTGGAACCACCCCTCCTTTGCAAAGAAATATAACGTGCGCGCAGATACAAACGTGGTCATCGCGTACGGAGACCAGCATATTCTGCGCACGCTCAACGATTTTTACGTGTTCAACAGCGCAGATACCGAAACCCCCATCGCTTATAACGGTGAGAAGTGCTTTGCCACAGGCTTTATGCACGTTTCCGAGCACCAAAAGCCCAAGGCTTACCTGACCGTGAACCACGGCGAGACATTTACAGACAAGGCGCTGACCCTGCTTTTGCAGGATGCAGGCTATCAGCTGGAGCTGCTCGACCTGATGAACTTTGACATTCCCGAGGACTGCGAGCTGCTTATTACCTACAATCCCGTCAAGGATTTCGCCATCAACGACGGCATTTCGATCAAGGACGAGATCGTCAAGCTGGACGCCTACATGGAAAACGGCGGTGCTTACATGGTTTTTGTCAACTCCGATACCTTTGTAGCAGGCGGCTTTGTCAACTTTGAAACCTTCCTTGAAAAATGGGGCATTGATTTCATGCACTCCGAAGTGGGCGGCATTGAGCACTGCTACACCGTCAAGGACACCTCTCAATCCCTTTCGGTGGACGGCTATACCGTGCTTGGCAGCTATACCACCACGCCCCGCGGTGCGAATATCGCACAGTCGGCAGGCTATAGCCCCGTGGTATTCTCACGTGCTACCTGCATTGCCCCCGCACAGGGCTTTGCACGAGGCGATGACGGTGCCTATACCAAGGATGGCTACACCCTTTCCCCCATTCTGACCTCAAGCGAGAGTGCCGAGGCTTGGGCAGGCGGTGCCGCAGTGGCAAACGCATCCGCCTCCGACCCCTTTATTATGATGACGCTTTCCGAAAAGGAAACCGCAAACGGCACAGCCTTCGTGCTGGCGTGCACCTCCACCACCTTTGCAGGCGAGGATGCGCTCAATTCCCCCGTATACGGTAACGGCAGCGTGCTGATGGCTTCGGTTGAGACCATCGGTAACGACCGCATTCCCACCACGCTGACCTCCAAGCCCTTTGAGGATACCACCATTGATACCATCACGGTATCTCAAAAAACCTATATCACGGTGCTTCTGGCTACCGTTCCCGCCCTGATCGTGTTCACTGCGGGCTTGATTACCCTGATAAGGAGGAAGCACGCATGATGCACAAGTTTACCAAGAAAACCGTATTCTATGCCGTAAGTGTTCTGGTCATTGCCTGCGTGCTGCTGCTCAACGTCGGGTTTCACGCACTGGCAGCCAAGGGACTTTGGCTGATCGACTTTGCCATTCCCCGTTACCTCTCTCAGGAGGGTACGCTTTACACCGTTTCGGATTCCTGCATTGATCTGCTGGACGCGACTCTGCCCGGTGCCGTGGATGCGGTCAACGAGCAAAGAGCTGCACAGGGTGAGGATCCCTTGAAGGTGGAGATCATCTTCTGCACCGACCCCGATACGCTCAATAAAGCGCAGCTGACACGCTACATTCACTTTACCGCGCTTGGCTTGCAAAAGGAGTTCCCCGATTATATCGAGGTCAAGTACGTCAACATCGTACAGAACCCCTCTGCCGTGCAGAAGTACAAGGCAACCAGCGCTACCAACATTTATTCCTCCAACATCATCATTTCCTTTGGCACGGAATATCGCGTACACACGGTTGACGTGATGTTCACCGCAAACGATGCCACCTCCGAGCCCTGGGCTTACAACGGTGAAAAGAAAATGGCATCTGCTATTCTGGCAGTCACACGCGCAGAATCCCCCATCGCCTGCCTGACCGTAAACCACGGCGAGCCCATCCGCGAGCAGACCGAATTTATCAAGCTGGTGCAGGCTGCGGGCTATGAGGTACAGGAGCTGGATCTGGAAAACGATCCCATCCCCGAAAACTGCCGTCTGATCATTACCTATGCACCGCAATCCGACTTTTTCGGAGACCCGGCAGACGATAACGACGAGATCGACAAGCTGGACAAGTTCTTGGACAAGGCTTATTCCTTCCTGTACGTTTGCGATCCCGAAACACCTTCCCTGCCCAATCTGGATGAATATCTGGAATTCTGGGGCATCACCATCGCCTCCAAGACCGACAGCGCAGGCCTTTCCGAGAACTGCGTGATCATGGACAAGGAGATTTGCGTGGACGGTGAGGGCTATGCACTCATTGCTGACTACGCAACCAAGGGTCAGGGCGCCTCCTTTACCGCGGATCTGCGCAAGCAGGGCTATCCCCCTACCGTGATTTTTGATCAGGCAACCGCTATTGTTCCCTCGGAAATGTACGACCGCACCTACACGCTGGCTGATGAGACGACCGGAACCGAGGAATATACCTATCATTCCTACCGCAGCAACGGTATTACCCGTACCATGCACAACATATTCACCGCTCCCGCAACCGCCAACGGTATGGTGGGACAGAGCATTTACATGCCCGCAGCGCAGTACCCCTTCAGCCTGATGACGCTGACCGTGGAAAACCGCACCACGCAGGAAACCAACTACTCAGTCGCGCAGGAACCCTCCTACGTATGCGCCATCGCATCCACAGAGTTCTTGTCCGATACGGTGCTTGCATCCGATGCGTACGGCAATGCCGACGTGGTATTGGGCACGCTGCGCTATATGGGACGAGAGGTCATTCCCGTGACACTGGAATTCAAGGCTTTCATGGTTTATGATATTGACGACAAGGTCATGAACCAAAACGACCCCATGCCCGTGATGATCATGCTGGCAACTATCCCCGCGTTGATTTGCTTCGGCGTTGGTATTTATGTAAACGTCAGGAGAAAATATTTATGATAAAAGACAACATTTATACCCTTGTATTCCGCCCCGAAATGGGTGAGGTCTCGCAGAGATCCATGGAGATCCAGGTGGGCGCTGCCCTGCCGACGCTGCCGATTCCGCAGCGCCAGGGCTACACCTTCGGTGGCTGGTACACAGCACCCGGCGGCAAGGGTCAAAAAGTCGTACCCGGAGACGTACCCGATTTTTCCGAGGACGTCATCCTGTACGCGCACTGGATCAAGCGTAAGGCAGCCAAAAAGCGCTCGCTTTACCGCACACAGAAAAAGGCTACCGTGGCGCTTGCCATCAGCTTTGCGTTGCTGATCGTGGTTTTGATCGGTGTTAACGCGCTGGTCAGCATCCTGACCTTTACCGAGGAGATCCGCATCATTGGTGAGGATGGCAAGATTGAAACCATTTCCACCAAATACTACGTCAAAAAGATCGACGGTGAATACACGCTTTGTGAGCTGGAGGGATCCTTCCCCAATTTCACCTTCCATCCGCTGCCGCAGGATAACGACGGCTACTTTGTCACCAAACAGCAATCCCTGATTGAGGTTGATCCCAAAACGGGCGCTTGCAAGGTTTATGCAGTGGTGGAGACCGACGGCACCGAGGTGGTGGGACATGCAGGCAGAGTCATGATCTTCCGCCAGCTGACCTACGATGCCTCCTCCGCGCTTGGTCAGATCGAAGCCAACCGCATTGATAAGATCGAGGTCAACAACGCGCACGGCTCTTACACCTTTATCCGTGAAAAGGGTACCAACTCCTTCTACATCAAGGACTATGGCACCACCGCATACAGCCTGGAATCCTTTGCATCCCTGGCAAGCGCATGCGGCTACACCATTTCCATGGAAAGACTTTCGGATCCCGACTGTGAGCCGGACGGTACCATTCGCTTTGCCGAGTACGGTCTGATAGCGGAGACCCGCACGGACGAGGAGGGCAAGGAATACGAATACAAGCCCGCCACCTTTACCGTCACCGCCGGTGATGGCACGGCTTACACCGTGATCGTGGGTGACGCCATTGTTTCGGGCGCAGGCTATTACGTGCAGCTCGAAGGCCGTAACACCGTTTATATTCTCTCCGCCTCCGGTATTGAGGATTTTGTGCTCTCCCCCTTAGAGAGCATGCTGACCCCCATGGTCACCTACCCCTCCTCTATGAACACATACTTTGACGTGGAGCACTTTGTGATCGAAAACATTGATCAGGACGCGATTTTCGACATCATTCTGGACGAGGCTTGCGTAAAGCTGGGACTTTCCAAGGAAGAGCTCAAGGACCTGAGCGCCGAGGAAGAAGAGCTGCTGGTCAAAACCTGCAACGAGATCATTGAAAAGAAATACGAGGAACTGGAGGACAGATTTACCACACAGATCTGCGATTTCTCTTATCTGGATCTGGAGGAGCGCGAAAACACCATGTACGGCTCGATGTCCTACAAGACCGATTCCGAGTACATGCAAGGCTATTTCCCGCATTACGACAACGTCAACGCGGCACTCTACAGCCTGTATTCCCTTGCTCCCTTGCGCATTGTCAAGCTGGATCCCGATGCGGATACCATGGACGAATATGGCGTAATGTTCCCCGAGCACGTCATTTCCTACTACTATGACGACACCGATGATGAGGGCAACACCTACACCATCTACAACCGCGTCAGTCTGAGCGAAAAATCCACCACGGGTATTTACTACGCCTACGGTGAGATCATGACCAAGAATGACAAGGGCGAATACTATTACCTGTACACGCCCATGATCATTGAGCTTTACGAGAGTGCCGTTCCCTTCCTGGAATGGGATAACGAGGACTGGTACGATCCCTATTTCGTTCAGCTCAACATTGCATACGTGCAGGACGTGATTTACTCCTTCGGCACGGACAAGCTGCACTACAAGCTGGACAACTCCCCCACCTCTCAGATGGTCTTTTTGCCCGGCAGAGGCAGCTCGCACACAAGCAAGACCGAGGACGGTGAGATCACCTACAACATTGAAAAGATTGGCGATCGCTACGTGCTGACCGATCAGGACGGCAACGCGCTCTCAGCCGTTCATTCCTCGGATTACATGGTCAGTGCACAGTATGTGACCAAAGGAACGGTGGAATACCCCACCCCGCAATACAAAAAGGACTACATGTTCATTGAAACCGCCTCGGACGATGCCACGGGTCGCTACACCTACTACATGTACTACCGTGCAGGCAGAGAGGACCACTACAGACTTTGCGCTGATGTGCACGTGCTCAATGCAAGCGGTGATACCATCAGCGTCAACACCGTGCAGGGTCAGGCGGCTTATCAGACCGACTACTTCTACACTAAGAGCGGATATTTGTTCATGCTGGACAGATACAGCGAGCTTGGCAGTGAGCTGACCGAGGGCATGGGCAGCTGGGGAGACAGCACGGTATACATTACAGCGGATGACAAATACATCCTGATTGACAACAACACGGGTGATTTCTTCAAGCTGGAAACGCTGACTCCCAAGATCTACTTTACCGACAAGGACACCTCCCAGATGGTGATCAACAGTGCGGACCGCAACGGTGTGACCTTCTATCCCACCGGCAACACGCCTCTGCGCTTCAATGACGACCAAGGATATTTCGAGGTTTACAACACGGCAAAGAAAACCTGGACAAAGGCTTCCACCGCAAACTGCACGCTGGGCGTTTGGGGCTCGGGCAGTTACTACAAAACCGCTGACGGCACCTACATTCTGGTAGACGGCAAAACGGGCGAGTGGGGTTACCTCTATCTCTCCACCGTATCCTCTGCAAATATGACGGTATCGGTCAACGGGCAGAAGCTGGACTATGAGGTCGTGCTGCACAACGCGGCAGGCAAAACGCAGAACTCCACTGCCGCAGATAACTTCCGTAAGCTCTATCAGGGCTTGCTGTACGCCTCTGTGGAAGGTATGACTGATCTGAGCGAAGAGGAAATGGCTGCGCTGCGTGCCCTTCCCGAGAGCGAATGCCAGCTCAAGCTGGTTATCAACGCCAAGGACCCCGACGGCACCACCCGTTACACCATTTACCGCTTCTATCGGTACACCAACATGAAATCCTATCTGACCGTTGAGCTTGTGGACTCCCCCGATGATCCGGGCAATCCGCAGAACGGTCAGGGCACCTTCTTTGTCAACCAGACCTTTGTGGACAAGCTGATTGCAGACGCACAAAGAGTCATGAAGGGCGAAGAGGTTGTGGCTATCAGTAAAAACTAATACAAAAAAACTTCCGAAGAATATCTTCGGAAGTTTTTTATTTTATGCTTTTTTCTTTTTGGTCACGCAAGCGCAGCCAAGCACAAGGGCGAGCAAGCAAGCAATGCTGCCTGCGTAGCTCTTGCATCCGCCGCTTTGCTCGGGCTCCTCTGTCGGGGCGGTTTCGGAATCGGTCAGCCCTTCGCTTTGCTCGGGATCACTTCCCTGCTCGGTACTCGATTCGGGCTCGGGCTCGGGCATTGCGGTCTTGAGCGTGCGGATCAGCACGTCCATAGACGTAGAGGTCAGCAGCTCGTTTTCCATGCCTGCCACAGCCTTGAGATATGCCTGGGCATTGACGTCTCCGCCCGCTGCCACGTAAGCCTCCATAGCACTCTGCAAGGCGCTCTTGTCACACACGGGGGTTCCGTATGCCTCAATCTCCGCAAGCTGCAGCATATAACCGTCCGCTGCCGTGTTGCGCAGCTTGGTGCCCACAAATTTCACCATGCTTGCCGTGATGGGCTGGGAGAGTGTAATCTCATAAGGTGCATCCGGCTTTTTACTGCCGGTCTGCTTGTCAACAGAGATCCAATTCTCTCCATCCTCGGAAAGCAGAATTTCAAAATCCTCAGGCCACAGATCGGTAATGGCGTGCACCACAATGCGATCAACGGCAAACGTATCGCCAAAATCAATGGTCACGTACTCGGTGGACTCTGCCTTATCGTGAATCTTGACGTTGGAGGTCCAACCGTTGGTAAGCACACCGTCATTGATAAACTTGCCTGCCCAGCCCCATGCCACGTATTCGTCACCGGGCTGACTGGAAACCTCGAAGGGTCTGCCGAGTGCGATATTCATGCCCTCGGTATAAATGATCTCATCGCGAGGCGTATTGTTGGTACCGGGAGCTCCGACAGATCCGTCATCCATAAACATCTCGATCTCAGCAATACACAGATTGCCCGTATATCCCGAAATATCCAGCTTGACGTAACGCGCATTGACTGCATCAAAGGTAAAGCTGGGGATCTCGGATCTTGCATTGATGCCGCTTTGCTCGTGCACCTGCTGCCAGCTCTTGCCATCCTCGGAGACGCTGATCACAATGCTCTTACCAAAGCCCTTGCCCTGCGTTTTACCGCTGCCTGCAGGATAAATATCCACACGGTTGAGCTTGGTGGCATAGCCGATATCAATGATAATCTCGCTTTGCTTGGTATCCTTGGACGCCCAGCCCAGCGTGCCGTTTGCCTCGCAGGAGCGATTGCCGTCGTTCAGATTATCCATATACTGATCGGACGTGCCTTGCGAGGAGTTGCACGTGATCTGCGCGTCTGCCGCGAGATTGCTACCCACAATTGCAGGCTCGACGGGCTTTGCAAAATCCAAGCCCTCGGGCAATGCCAGCAGTACACCGTCACCCGCAGCCAGCTCCATTGTCAGCTTGCCGCCCGAGAAGGCAACGTCACACAGACTGCCATCGGTCTTGCTGACGCTTTGCAGCGAGGTGATCCGATCGTCAAAGCGCAGGGAAAGCGTTTGCTTTTTTGAAAAATTGTTGTTGACGACCATCAAATAGTTTCTGCCCGTTTCGCGGTGCTTGAGCAAGGAAACGGTATAATTCTTGTCGTCATCCGGCTGCAGCGGAAAATCCTCGGGAATGCTTTCCTGACCCCAGGTCTCACCGTTGAGATAGATCTCAAGTGCATCACATCCGATCAGCACCTTACCCATTGCCAGCACCTCGTGATTGATCTCGGACACGGCGGCATAGTGCTTGTTGGGCACACCGGTGGGAGAAATAATACCGTCTGCAAACGGCTCGGAGCGATCCACGGGCGTAAACCACGTGAAATAGGAGATCTGCTTATAGCCGTATGCCATGTACATATAGATCTCATAGCGGATCTCACTGTCGGTAGGGCGACGGAAGCCTCCGGGAATGCACACGCTCTGGATATACGCACCCGTCTTGACTCCGTTGGCAAGACCCACGTCATGGCAGGCATCCATATTGGCAAGGAATCCCACGCGGTCCATGCTGCCTGCTGCCACACCGTAAGGGTAACGGTCGTACATCAGATAATCCAAGGGGTACCCGGTTGACGCGCACAGCTTGCACCAGTCGTTCATCTGGCTGATATAGGTAGCCATGGAAGGATAAGAGCCTGACGGCAGGAAATTGAGGTGCATATAACGGTCGGGCGCAACCGCTTTGAGTGCACGGTATGCGTCAATAAAGGTATTGGGGTTATAGGGCTCATCCAGCATGTAGTAGCCGCCCACACCGGGCACGTCCTCGTACTCGGCAACCACTGCCCGGATCTCATCCGCACTCATGTTCAAAAGATTGCTGCCAAGGCGATCATCGCCCACGGTCATCATCATACCGTACTTGGCGCACAGCTCCAGCATCTTTTCCTGCGTTTGCTTGGCACCCAGCGCATCTCCCGAGCCCATGACGTAGGTAATGCCCGCGTCTGCCATCAGCTTATATTGTTCGTCGTTGATATAATCCTTGGTTGGCGGCCAGAAGATTGAGATCATGATGTTATCGTCATATCTGTCCTTCTCTTCTACCACCTTGACCGTGCAAATCTCGCGTACAGAGCCAATGGTCGCAGTCACGGTTGCCGTGCCCTTTTTCAAAGCGGTGATCTTACCGTCCGCATCCACCGTGGCAACGGCGGTATTATCCGAGCTCCAGCTCACCACAGGGGCACTTTCAAAGCCCAAAAGCTTGACAGAGAGCTGCGCACTCTGACCGGGCAGCAGCTCCACGGCATGCTTATCAAGCTCTGCCTTTTGCACGCCCTTACCGTATACGGCGACCTCGGCAAGCTGCACCAGCAAGCCGTCCGAGGACTGCGCTGCACCTGCAGACTCTACCGAATAGCGCTCGGTAACGTTGATTTTGACGTATCTTGCCTGCACGGGCGCAAAATCATGCACGTTGGCAGTCTTATTGACACCGGGATTTCCCTGGCTGCGCACAAGCTCGGTATAGGACGCATTGTCGGTCGATACCGAAACCGTGTAGGTTACGGGGAAATTGTTTCCGCTGCCCGTGGGAAACAGAACCACGCGCGAGATCTCGGTTACATCTCCAAGATCCAGCGTCAGTGCAACCGGCTTGGTTTTATCGGTCTCCACGTCATACGGATTGGTCGACCAGCCGGTATTCAGCTTGCCGTCCACCAGCATGGCTTTGCACCATTTCTCACCCGGCATTTCATACGAGTTCTCACCCGTTGTTTTGGAGGATGCCTTGGACACCGAAACAGATGCTCCCTCGGCTACGTTGACGTAGCCTGCAGGCGCTTTGGCATCAATGGCATCATCGGCAGCAATTGTGGGAAGCAGCAGGCATCCTGCCGCCATCATCATAACAAGGGATAGGCACAGTATACGGATCATATTTCGTTTCATCGCGCGCACTCCTTTTTTCTTGATTATTTTCATTATATCATCTGCCCCTGCGGCTTGTCAAGAAGAGGCTGCCATACTTGACACGTTTTTGTAAAAGGTGTATAATAAAATGGATAGTAACGATGGGAGGTCCCCTTTATGAAGCTGACCGAAATTCTGAACAGTGAAAAGCTTTCCCTCTCCTTTGAGGTGTTTCCGCCCAAAACCGACTCTGCCTTTGCAAGCGTGGAGAATGCAACCATGCAGATCGCGGCGCTAAAGCCACCTTTTATGAGCGTAACCTACGGTGCAGGCGGCGGCACAAGTCAATATACCCTGGAGATCGCCAAGCATATAAAGCAAGCATACGACGTCCCCATGCTTGCGCACCTGACCTGCGTTTCTTCCACCAAACAGACTGTGGCAGCGCAGATTGAAGCGATCAGGCAAGCGGGCATACAAAACGTGATGGCTTTGCGTGGCGACATTCCCGCGCACCTTTCGGGCGCAAATCGCTCCGGCTGGGATTATCACCATGCCATTGATCTTGTACGCGAGCTCAAGGCAAGCCCTGCCGACTTTTGCATTGGCGGTGCGTGCTACCCCGAGGTGCACCCCGAGAGCGTCAATCAAAAGGAGGATATCCGCTACTTAGCCGAAAAAGTGGAGGCAGGCTGCGACTTTTTGACCACACAGATGTTTTTTGATAACAATCTCTTATACAATTTCCTTTACAAAGCGCGAGAAGCAGGCATTACTGTGCCCGTAGTGGCAGGCATTATGCCCATCACCAATGCCTCGCAAGTAGAACGCGCCATCAAGCTCTCCGGCTCGCATATGCCGCGCAGATTCCTCTCCCTGGTAGACAGGTTCGGCAACGATCCCGCTGCTATGAAGCAGGCAGGCATTGCGTACGCGACCGATCAGATCATTGACCTCTTTGCCAACAACGTGACCAACGTGCACGTATACTCCATGAACAAGCCCGACGTGGCTGCTGCCATTATGGCAAATCTTTCGGATATTCTGGGAAAATAAGCGGAGGCATTCTATGTCCTTGATACAAAAGCTTCAAGACAACGTCATATATATGGATGGTGGCATGGGCACGCTGCTGCAATCGGCAGGGCTTGCGCCCGGTGAGCAGCCCGAGCGCTGGAACCTTTTGCACCCCGAGGTGGTAAGAGACATTCACCGCGCTTATATAAAGGCGGGCAGCCGCATCATCACGACCAACACCTTTGGCGCAAACGCCTTGCACTATACAAAAGAGGAGCTTGCGCAGATCATTCCCGCAGCCGTGCAAAACGTGCGTGACGCCATGCGCGAATCCGGCGTGGGCGATGCTTACGTAGCGCTGGATATCGGTCCCTTGGGCAAGCTTTTGCGCCCTTGGGGAGACCTGGATTTTGAGGATGCCGTGACACTGTTTGCCGAGGTTGTGCGCCTTGGTGCCGCAGCGGGCGCGGATCTTGTACTGATCGAAACCATGAACGACTGCGCAGAGACCAAGGCGGCGCTGCTGGCAGCCAAGGAGAATTGCTCCCTGCCCGTATTCGTTTCCAACGCTTATGGGGCTGATGGAAAGCTGATGACGGGCGCCTCCCCCGAAGCCATGGTTGCGATTCTTGAGGGTATGGGCGCGGATGCCGTCGGTGCCAACTGCTCGCAGGGTCCTGCGCAGCTTTTGGAGATCGCGCAGCGCTTGCTCTCTTGCGCGTCTGTTCCCGTCATTCTCATGCCAAACGCAGGGCTGCCGCGCGCAGATGCCAAGGGCAACACGATCTACGATATCAGCGCAGATGATTTTGCCGCATACATGGCAGATGCCGTTGCCGCAGGCGTGCGACTACCGGGTGGCTGCTGCGGCACAACGCCCGAGCACATCGCAAAAACGGTTGCCAAGACAAGGGCGACAACGCTAAAACCGATACAAAAAAACACGGATACCGTGGTATCCTCCTATACGCACGCAGTCAATTTCAACGCCTCTCCCCTTCTGATCGGTGAGCGCATCAACCCCACCGGCAAAAAGAGATTCAAGCAAGCCTTGATGCAAGGCGATATGGCTTACGTGCTGGAGCAGGCACTGACGCAAGCCGAGCAGGGCGCGCATTTGTTGGACGTTAACGTAGGCATTCCCGAAATTGACGAGCCCACGCTTCTCTGCCGCACGGTTTGCGAGCTGCAGGCAGTCACCGATCTGCCATTGCAAATTGATACCGCAGACCCTGTCGCCATGGAAAGCGCCCTGCGCCGCTATATAGGCAAGCCCATGATCAACTCGGTCTCGGGCAAGAAAGAAAGCATGCATGCCATCTTCCCCTTGGTCAAGAAATACGGCGGTGTGGTAGTGGCACTGACGCTGGACGAGCACGGCATTCCCGCAACGGCACACGAGCGCGTGGCAATTGCCGAGCGCATTCTGGCTGTTGCTGCCGAGTACGGCATTGATCAAAAGGATATCGTGTTCGATACGCTGACCATGACCGTCAGCACCGACGCGCAGTCCGCGCGCCACACGCTTGCCGCTATGCGCGAGATCCGTGAGCGACTGGGCTGCCATACCGTGCTTGGCGTGTCCAATATTTCGTTCGGGCTGCCCGAGCGCGAGGTGCTGACCTCTCATTTCTTCACGCTTGCCATGGAAAACGGGCTTTCCGCTGCCATTATGAACCCCGGCTCTGCCGCCATGCGCAACGCCTATCTCTCTTACCGTGCGCTTTGCGGTGCTGACGAGGGCTGTCAGGCGTATATTTCGCGCGTCACGCCTCTTGGCGCGTCTGCCGCATCTTTCGCCACAGCATCCGCCAAGGATGCCCTGCCCGCGCTGCAGGATGCCATTCTCAAGGGGCTTGCACAGGCGGCTGCCAAGCAGACCGATGCGCTGCTTGCAACGCTTTCTCCCATGGACGTCATCAACACCCACGTCATTCCCGCGCTGGATTTGGTGGGTGAGCGATTTGAGCAAAAAACGCTGTACCTGCCCCAGCTTCTGCTCTCTGCCGAGGCTGCCAAGGCGGCTTTTGAGCGCATCAAGCAGCACACTGTCGACCGAGAGGACAGAGGCGAGGGGCAAATCCCCTTTGTGCTTGCCACGGTTGAGGGTGACGTGCACGACATTGGCAAAAACATTGTCAAGCTGCTCTTGGAAAACTATAATTTCAAGGTGATCGATCTTGGACGCAACGTGCCTGCCGAGCAGGTGCTGGATGCGGTGCGTGAGCATCACGCGCCCTTGTGCGGTCTGAGCGCACTCATGACCACCACCGTGCCCGCCATGGAGCGCACCATTGCACTGCTGCACGAGCGTGCCCCCTTCTGCCGCGTGGTGGTGGGCGGTGCCGTGCTGACACAGGAATATGCCGCGCGCATCGGCGCAGATCACTTCGGCAGTGACGCCATGGAAACGGTCAGATATGCGGAGAGGATCAGAAAGGAGCTTATATGAAGCTTTATATCAAGCAAAAATTCTTTTCCTGGGGCGATTCCTTCTCGGTATACGACTCCTTGGAACGCGAAATATTCAGCGTGCAAGGCGAGGTATTTACCTTTGGGAAAAAGCTTGCGCTCTATGATGCGCGCGGCACTCAGCTTTTGCGCATTGAGCAAGAGCTTTTCCGCTTCCGCCCGCGCTATCACATTCTGAAAAACGAAGAGATCGTGGCAACCGTTGTCAAGGAATTCTCCATGTTTACCCCGTATTATTCGGTAGAGGGTCCGGGATGGGAGATTCAGGGCGATTTCTTTGACCACGACTACGAGATTACCGATCAAGGTCGCCTTGTCGCCTCGGTGCAAAAGCAATGGCTGAGTTGGGGAGACACCTACGAGATTGACGTGGACGACCGCGTCTACGACCCTGCCGCCGTGCTTGCCGTAGCCATTGTCATTGACTGCGTGCTGGACTCGCAGGACAATTAAAAAAGCGCAGACGAATGCGTGATGTTCTTATCGGAGAAATCACGAAACATTTATCTAACACCACTGTAGGGGCGAACTGTGTTCGCCCGCGGGAGACCGCAGGTCTCCCCTACGGATGAAAAAATTGCCCTGCAGGTAGGGGCGAACTGTGTTCGCCCGCGGGCGTTCGCAGAACGCCCCTACGGATAAGCGAAATTTGATATGCAGAAAGCAAAGATTAACCCCGACAGATTTTTAAAGTCTGTCGGGGTTCGCTATTCTATGAATTGGAATTTTTCAATTTGTTTTTTGATAAACAAGGTTTATTAACTCATCATCTTTTGATGTTCGTGTGAATCCTGCGTTTTCAAATAGTTTTAATGACGCGCTGTTTGTTTCATCAACAGCGATTTCAATTTTATTATAGTTAAGTTTGAAAATGTCATTTTGAATGTCCTCAATTACCTTCGTTGCAAACCCCTTTCTTTGAAATTTGGGGAATATCAGAATATCCATATAGAGCAAATTCCCGTTCAGTTCAAGGTGTATTGCGCCAATCAATTCATCCTTGTTGTACACCTTGTAAAAATATACACCGGAGGTCTTGGTAACATAGCAAAAATAATTATCACTAATATTAAGATACCTTGCAACTTCTGGGAGCTGATATATTGCTTTAAGCTCAGAAACCGCTATATCATTTTCATCAAGCATTTGTTTATAAGTCAAATTAACCATCATATATTTTGTTAAATTCCTATTTACCGTTCTGCCTTATCGCAAGTTTCGCCTTTGTTATACAAATGCATCGGGCAAAGCCCATACCCCTAATCTTCTGCATATAGTTCGTCGTAGTACCATCGCAGCGGATTTTCGAAAATATAATTAGATCGGGTTTCGTAATCCTTTTTATTTCGTATCACGTGTTCAATATAGGATTTTTGCCAGATAGATGCACCGATCTTTTTGGTAGCCGCACCTTTAAATTGTTTTACCATCCGTTCCACCGTAGGGGCGACCTGCGGTCGCCCGTATTCATCGGCAGAAATAACAACCATTATATGTAGGTGATTCGGCATAATTACATAGGAATATAGTGATACCGCAGG
>SVQP01000010.1 GCA_015065285.1 Oscillospiraceae bacterium
AGTCGCAGATAAATACCATTCTGTGGCAGTTCAGTCGGCTAAAAACCAGCTCGACAAGGTTTTTAGTGTCAATGTTATCAGTGGCGGTGATCCGCTGGAAATATTTACCGACCGCGAGGGCGAGGTCATCTTCAAAAAGTATTCGCCCATTGGGGAGCTTGCCTCGTTTGCGGGACAGTATGCAGAGACGCTGCATAAGATTTGTGGACTTGGCGTGGTCATTTGCGACCGCGATGCGGTCATTGCCTGTGCGGGTGTGCCGCGCAAGGAGTATGCGGACAAGTCGCTTTCCGAGGAGCTTGAGAGCGTGATTGAGAGCAGGGGACTTTATATGTGGCGCGCAGGCGAGGAGAAATATCCGATCATCTCGCAGCAGACCGCGCACTTTGTCAGCTGCGCCATGCCCATTATCAGCGAGGGAGATATTGTGGGCTGTGTGGTGTCGGTCGCAGATCAGTCGGTTGAGCGCACAGAGCAGATGCACAGTGACGTGGAATGTAAGCTGGTGCAAACGGCAGCAAGCTTCTTGGGTCGTCAGCTTGAGGGGTAAGAAGAGCACTGTATCCTTTGGGATGCAGTGCTTTTTTCTTTAATATTATCTGAATTTGTCGCCAAAGTCCTTGATTTTTGGCGCGTATCTTGATATAATAAGATGAATGATTATATCTTGGGGGCATATGCCCGAAAAGGAGTATAGAATGGAAAGAGTATCCAAGCACAATTATTATCTGGACATCGCACAGACCGTGGCGGAGAGAAGCACCTGCCTGCGCAAGAAGTACGGCTCGATCATTGTCAAGAACGATGTGATCGTATCCACCGGCTATAACGGCTCGCCCAGAGGCAGAAAAAACTGCTCGGATATTTCCTATTGCATGAGAGAGCATTTGCAGATTCCGCGCGGAGAGAGATATGAGCTGTGCCGCTCTGTGCACGGTGAGGCGAATGCCATCATTGCAGCATCCCGTGAGCAGATGCTGGGTGCAGATCTGTACATGGCTTGCGTTGACCCCAAGGATGGCTCGATCGTGGGTGGCACCTGCTCTTGCATGATGTGTAAGAGAATGGTGATCAATGCGGGCATTGCGCGCGTGATCATTCGTGATACCGCAGAGGATTTCCGCATCATCGAGGTCTCTGAGTGGATCGATAACGATGATTCCTTGAGCGGTCAATTCGGATACTGATAAGGGGATATCTATGAACACAAAACGTATTGCGCTGATTCTGGCAATCGCTGCGCTGGTGCTTTGCCTTTGCTCCTGCGGGGGTGTAAAAATTGAATATGATCAGGATAACGGCAGCTATACTGCTAAGAATGGCAAGGTGTATTTGCGTGCGCCATCCTCTTATGAGCCGGTTGCCTATGATTCCGAAAAAGCATACGGCTCGTTGACGGTCGGCATTGGCGAATTTGAGCTGTTTACTATGACCAATGCGCCCGTGGAAGGGGATTGGCTGACCACAGCTGAGCGCGACGTGCTGTATGCTGAGGGCGCTTCGCTGCCTGCACTGCAGGATTTTGGTACCGATCGCGTGCTGATCTGCCGCGAGGGCGAAAAGATCCATGCCATTCACACCATAACGGATAGCGCAGAGATCGAGGCGCTGATCGGGCTGTATCTGGAGGGTGAGAGCATTGCATACCCTGCGCGCGTTGCCAAGGAAAGCCTGCGCCTGCGCTTTGCTTCCAAGGAAAATCCGCATCTGTATTACCGCCTGACCTATCTGGAATATTCCTCGGACGTGATCGTATACGGCACGGATGAGAACGGTGCGGAGACCGAAACCAATTACGGCAAGTATTTTCTTTACGACAGAGATGAGGGAAGATGCGTTCCCGTCGGGGACGTCATCCACAAATACGTAGAATGATGGAACAAGTAAAAAAGAGAAAAAGACTGTATCCCGTACCCATGACAAAGGAACACATTCCCGAGGTGGCAGAGCTGGAAAAGCTGTGCTTCTCCTCGCCCTGGAGCGCGCAGAGCCTGGAGCTTTTGACCCGCGAGGGGATCGGTATGGGCGTGGTGTATATGCAAGAGGGCAAGGTAGTGGCGTACGGCGGTATGCTGTGCGTGGTGGATCAGGGACAGATCACCAACATTGCCGTGCACCCCGATTACCGTCGCCAAGGCATTGGCAGAGCCATTGTAGGTGCTTTGCTCAAGCATGCTATGGAGGAAAAATTTGAAGAGGTCACGCTGGAGGTGCGCAAGTCGAACCAGCCTGCGCAGGCAATGTACCGTTCCATGGGATTCAAGGCAATTGCCACCCGCCCCGGGTTTTATTCCAAACCCACCGAGGACGGCGTGATCATGACAGCATATTTGTAATTTGGAGAGTATATGTACATTTTCGGTATGGAAAGCTCCTGCGATGAAACCTCCGCAGCCGTCATACATGCGGACGAGGCAGGAAACTTAACAATCAAATCCAATATTGTGGCGTCGCAGGTGGACGTGCACCGCTTGTACGGCGGTGTTGTGCCCGAAATTGCCAGCCGTGCGCACGTGGAGGCGGTTTCCCGCATCACGCGTGAGGCTCTGGAGACTGCGGGCATTACCGTGGCAGATCTGGATTGCGTGGCTGTTACAGCCAATCCCGGCTTGATCGGTGCTTTGCTGGTAGGCGTCAACTTCGCCAAATCCTTTGCGTTTGCAAATAAGATTCCGCTGGTGGCGGTCAATCATATCCATGCGCACGTGGGTGCGGCGTATCTGTCGCATCAGGGGCTTCGCGCACCCTTTATCGCGCTGGTGGTATCGGGGGGGCATACGCAGTTTTACAGAGTGGATACCGATACTAAGTATACCGAGATCGGCGGCACGCGTGACGATGCCGCGGGCGAATCCTTTGATAAGGTGGGGCGCGTGATCGGCATGCCTTACCCGGGCGGAGCTGCACTTGACAAGCTTGCCTACGAGGGTAACCCCAAGGCTTACGCGCTGCCTTCTCCCGCACTGGCGGGGGATAGCCCGGATTTTTCGTTCTCGGGTATCAAAACCGCGGCGCTGAACCTGATCAACGGTGCAAACCAGCGCGGTGAGCAGATCAATACAGCCGATATGGCGGCAAGCTATACCTCCGCCATTGTCAAGGGCATTGTCAAGCAGACCGAAAAGGTGCTTGTGCAAACAGGAACGCCCGTGCTTGTGCTGGCGGGCGGTGTGGCGGCAAATTCGCATCTGCGCAGCGCTTTGCAGCAGCTTTGCCAAGCGCACAAGGTCACCCTTGTCGTGCCGCCCCTGTCGCTTTGCGGAGACAACGGTGCAATGGTTGCCGCTGCCGGATACTTTGAATATATGAGTGGGGCAAGAGCAGGCACCGACCTGAACGCAAGCGCATACGACTAAGCGAAAGTGCGCGCGTTTGTCAACCCCTTTTTTGAAAAAAACGCAAATTCGTCAAAAGGACGAAAGATGAAGCTTTTTTGATAAAAATCACACAAAAAGCGTTTTCCACACAAGTTTTCAACAGGGTGTGGAAAAAGCAGTGGAAAACTGAATTATACATTTTATTATTCATGGAAAAACGTGGAAAATTCCCGAAAAAGGTCGAATTTACAAGCGAAACTGTGGATAAGCCTGTTGAAACTGTGGATAACTTTATGCAAAATACGGCATGTGGAAAACTCTTGCACAAGCATTTTTCTGTTGGAAAGATAAATTTTTAACAGGAGAAAAACTCGTCGTTTTTCACAAAAAGATCGCTTTGGAGGTATGAATTTTGGCATACGAAGAACTGGATAAGCAACAAAACGAAGCTGCCGATGGGCACAAGGAGCACGGCACAAAGCCCTATATTTCTCCCGCTGTTGTGCGCAGATTGCCTCGCTATTATCGCTATCTGCGTGAGCTGCTCACGCAGGGCATTACGCGCATCAGCTCAAGCGAGCTGTCCGCACGCATGAACGTCACGGCATCCCAGATCCGTCAGGATCTCAATTGCTTTGGCGGCTTTGGTCAGCAGGGCTATGGCTATAACGTGCACTATCTGTTCGCCAGCATCAGCGAAATTCTGGGTGTTGGCGCAGGCTTCCATGCCGTTATCATCGGTGCGGGCGATCTGGGCCGCGCGCTGGTGCACCTTTCCATGTTTGAAAAGCGCGGTGTGGATATTCTGGGTATGTTTGATTCGGATACTTCCATGGCAGGCGTGCAGGTAGCGGGCGTCACCATTTATTCGCTGGATGAGCTGGAGCAGTTCTGTGCGCAGAATCAGGTGGATATCGCGGTGCTGACGTTGCCCAAGGAGGACGTGCCGGCTGTGGCTGAGAGATTGGTCAAGTGCGGTGTCAAGGGCCTTTGGAATTACATGGGTGTTGAGCTGGACTACAGCAGAGATGATATTGTGATTGAAAACGTGCACTTGGGTGACTCTTTGATGATTCTCAATTACGAGATCTGTCGCAAGATGCAGGAAAAGCAAGAGGCAAGAAATAACGCAGCTTTGCGCGACGAGGAGTAAAAATGGCTTTACAGATACATTACGGCAACGGTGTGGTCGTGCTGCCACAAAAGGCGGCGGACGCTTTACGTGATGCCGAAAAAAGCGATATTGCGGTGCTGATCGCGCTGCTTTCGGATGCGCAGCTTTGCCATCAGTATGGCAAAGAGGGAAGCGCCCAGGCAGTGGCACGCGCTGCCGATTGCTCAGTTGACGAGGTGCGCGCGGCAGTTGCGTTCTGGCGTGGCGCGGGCGTGCTGAGTGTGGGCGCGGAGAAAAAGAAAAAGGTGCAGGAGTCTGTACCTGAGCAGGCACCCGTGGCAGAGAAAATTGCGCCTGTCAAGGCAGAAAAGCCTTTGGCAGACGGTGCGGCGCTGCTCAAAAAGAGCGATGAGCTGCCCAAATATACTACGGCTGAGCTGGGCAATCTGTTGGAGAGCAGACCCGAAACGGCACAGCTTTTGCAGGAATGTCAGAATTTGTTTGGCAAGCTGTTCTCCACGCACGAGGTCAACAGCGTGCTGGGATTGACCGATTATCTGGGGCTTGACGCAGCGTACGTGCTGATTCTGGTCACGCACTACTGCCGCTATTGCAAGCTGCAGGAAAAGCGCCCCTCGGTACGCGGACTGGAAAAGCTGGCGATCTCGCTTTACGATCGTGGCATTACCGATATGGCAGCACTGGAAGAGGAGCTTTTGCGCCAGGAGGAGCTGCAGAAAACAGAGGGCAAATTGCGCGCGCTGTTCGGCATTGGCGCACGTGCGCTGACCGCCAAGGAAAAGCGCATGTTCTCGGATTGGGTACATACCTATCAGTTTGATATGGAAATGATCACAAAGGCGTTCGAGATCGGTATGGATGCCTCTCCCGATGCGTCTGTTGCATATATTGATTCGATTCTCAAGCGCTGGCATGGCGAAAATATCCGCACTGTGCAGCAGGTAGAAGAGGATCGGAGTGCGCACGAAGCCAAAAAGAGCAAGGGCAAGGCAACCGAAGCCTCGGGCAGCTTTGATACCGATGACTTTTTTGACGCTGCCATGCGCAAAAGCCTTGGCGACAACTACGATGAGATTATGAAGAAGGGATAGTGCGAGAATGGGATACAATCAGGAAAACTTCCGCAGAATCCGCGAGGAATACAGCCGCAAATATCTGCTTGTGCAGGAGGCTGCCACCAAGAGAAGAGAGGAAATTCACGCGATATTGCCAAGAGTGCGCGAGATAGACGCACAGCTCTCTGATATGGGACTGCAGATCATGCAGGCGGCACTGCAGAGCGAGAACTATCAGGCAGCGCTGGCAGAAATCGAAGCACAGTCGCTGGCGCTGGAGCAAGAACGTGCCGAGGTACTGATCAGAAACGGCTTTCCCGCAAATTATACCGCGCCCCAATATGAGTGCGTAGCCTGCGGAGATACCGGCTACGTAGATTATAAAATGTGCGATTGCATGCGCAAAAAGCTGATTCTGGCAGGATATGAGTCCAGCGGCATTGGATCTTTGATGAAAACGCAAAGCTTTGAGAATTTCTCGCTGGAGTATTATCAGACCGACCGTATGACGCAGCTGCTCATGCAAAGCAACTATGCAAAGGCAATGGAGTATGCCTCCTCCTTCCACCCGGCAACAAGCGAGAATCTTGCCATGTTCGGCGGAACGGGGCTTGGCAAAACCCACCTTTCCACCGCGATTGCGCGCGTGGTCATTGAGGGCGGCTGGGACGTGGTTTACGTCAGCTGTGTGGATATGTTTGCGGATTACGAGGCGCAGCGCTTTGGCAACAGCACGGGTACACCCACCGGCGCGGATCTCTCGCGTTATACCGATTGCGATCTTTTGATCATTGATGACCTTGGCACCGAGCTGACCAATCAGTTCACCACCTCTTGCCTGTATGGACTGCTCAATACGCGCCTGAACAGACGCCTGCCGGTCATTCTGAGCACCAATCTGGAGACCGATGAGTTCCGCAAGCGCTATTGGGATCGCATCACCTCACGCGTGCTTGGCAATTTCACCATCATGCCCTTTAAGGGAACCGATATCAGAAGACAAAAGCTTGCAAAATAAGAAAAGCATGATAAAAGCGACCTGCCATGTGGCAGGTCGCTTTTTGTTTGGTCAGTGCAGGGAACGGTACAGGATGCGCAAGGTATCCTCGTCCTCGATGACCTTGTCGGCAATGATCACAAGACCCTCTTGCGTGTACGTGATCTGCTTGCCTGCGGCAAGGATCAGATCGTTTGCCTGCACATAGGCAATTCCGTAATGGTTATAGGTGGTCTGTCCTTGGCAGGAAATGCCCAGTGCGCTCTCCAAAAAGGAGATGGGAAGATAGAGAACGTCGTTGCTTACCAGCAGAGTGCCGTTGGTATTGTCCTCTACCAATCTGACCGGCTTGCCACCCACAAAGGCATTGTAGGAGCGCGATTTGAGCACGATCATATCCTCGGTCAGCGCCTCGGGAATCTTTTGCTCGGTGGTGGCGGTTGTGTAGCGGTAGTTGTATCTGCCGTTGGGCGCTGCATCGCCCTGATCCAGAAATTCCATGATGTCACCGGTAGGAACCGAGTTGTCCGCCCACTTGAAATCAAACGTGTCGGTCGTGCCAAGCAGCTCTTTGGCAATCCTGATCTGCAGCGTCTTGCCCGAAAGCACGTATTTGGCACTGCCCACGGCTTCAAATTCCCAGGCATCGGTGCCAACAAAGCGCTCAACCGAAACGTAGCCGTCCTTTTGCGAGCGGTTGATCATAAAGTCATAGCCGTTCCATCCGGTAGCGGGGTTGCAGTCCGCGTCAATAAAGAGATTCATCCAGCGGTTGCCCTCGGGCGCGGTGATCTCTTGCGCGCATTCTGCAAAGAAATACAGATAGGTGGAATCGCTTGAAACCTTGGCGGTGACGATATCATTTCTGCCTGAGAAATTGACGTACATACCGTGCTCGTTGCCGCCCACGTGGCCGGGGGAGGTGCGGTGCGCGGTGTCACCCTCGTAATCGCGGTACTCGGGACCTACGGCATACCACTGACCGATCGAGCCCTCAAGGTCGATTGCCCACTGACCAAATGCGCTCTCGATCTCGCGCGTGCCCTTGTAAACGCGCAGGTTTTTCGCCATCTGGTAAAGGTAGTTGTCGCCAAAGCCGCCCTTCATGGGCTCAAGGTCGCGGGAGTATTCGGGATTGAACTGGTCAACAAAGTATGTAGTATAAGGGGAATTGGGGTCGTTTGATACGTGGTATTCGCCTGCCAAGATCTGTCCGACGCCTGCGCCTCCTGCACCGGCACCCGACCATCTGCCTGCGATCCATTCGTTCCAGCCTGTCAGCATCAGCACGGGTGGGTTGTTTTCGTATACCTTTTCAAATTGCTCGTCAAAGGCAAGTCCCAACCCCGTGGTGCTCTCCATGAGCGCATAACCAAAGTTCCAGTCGCCCGTGTATTCGGGCACGCGGCGGTTCGCCCAGCTGCGGCCTGCCTCAAAACCGAACATATTGGTTGCCCAATAGCCGCACATGGCGTACATTTGCTCAAAATCGCCCTTGTTAACGCCATAGCCCTTGCTTTGGATATTGCCGCTCCAAGCCCAGCAATTGCTGCCCTTGCGCTTGGTGTACCAATCGGAAGCCCCGATCGACCAGGAATAGCGAATGGTGAAAAAGTCCCTTTGCGCGTCGCTCATGGCAACGTCGTCTGTCAGCATCAGCAAAGGCTTTCCTTCCCAGTACATCCACAGATCCTCATAAAGCCCGGGTTGGTATACGTCCTGCCACAGCTGCGCAAATTCCGAGTCGTAAGCACCGCACAGAAATACGATCTTGGGCACGGCATAGCCCTCGTGCTTGACCTGTTCCCAAACCTTAAGCAGTGCCTCGTAGCTTGTCTTGTGGGTGTTATTGTTGGTAATATCAAAGAACACGAAATCCACGCCTGCTTCGGCAAGCATGTAGGCGTGCTTGCGCAGCACCCATTCATCGTTGGAGGAATAGTAGCCGAAATAGGGCTGAGCCCAGTAGTGTGGGTGACCCTCGCCGCCCTCTTGCATGACCTCGTAGAGCTTATCCACACCGCCTTCAAGATAGGCTGCGTAGTGGTCCGAGGCGGGGATGTCGGAAACGGTGCTCTGATCGCGGTCTCTCCAAAGGAAATAGAAGATGCCCACCAGATTGGAAGAAGGATCCTTGGTGTCTGCCGCATCGGGCATGGAGCGGTCTGCTTCGTCGGTGGCAACCCACGTGTCGGCAAACACGTCGCGCGTAGCGGGCAGAATGCCGTTGTTATCGACATCGGTGCTGCCATAGGTGTATTCGGGGAGCACAAGATCGGTGGTGGTGACAAAGGCATCCGCTTTGGGAATATCCGATTCAGGCAAGACTTGCTCGGGGGATTGCGTTGTGTCCTCGGATTCGGTGGGCTCTATGGGCTCTGTGGGCTGATTGCATGCCATTGTGGGCAAAAGCATGAGTGCTGCCAGTAAAAGCGTAATCAGTGCGCGCAGAATTCTATGCCGTTTCATTGTACCTCCTCCTTTCTCTTGATCAGGGAAATTGCCAAAAAACTCAGACAAAGCAGGGGCAGGGATGCAAGCACCGCACCGCATCCACCCGATTGCTCGACCTCTGTCTCGGTAGATTGGGTGACGTCTTGCTTGGTTTGCTCCTCGGGCTGCGTCTCGGGTACGATATCCGGTGTTGCGGGCTCTTGCCAGGTATCGGTATATACCGCGTTGACCACAAGATCACCGCCATTTTCCAGCGAATAGGGCTCCCATGCACCACTCTTGCCGGGGATCATGGGTACGGCAGGCTCTTGGAAGGGAGCACCGTCGTCGGTGTAGGTAAGGGAATAGATCAGCTTGCCTTCAACCATAAAATCGATCTTGTAGGTATTGACCTTGGGGGCAAGAGAAGGATCCTCGGCAGCCGCAAAGGCACGTGCGTTGTCCTCGCTTTGGAAAAAGCGGATGTAGGCTATGTCAATGGTGTCGCCCGCGGCAGCACCTGATGCAAGCGGGTCAAAACGGAAGGCATACAGCGTTTCATTCGCTGCCTTGCCCCATGCGCTCGTGCAGTCAACCACCACGCAGTGCCACTGCCCGTCGGTGTTGTAGCTCCATTCCACGTGCGTGCCATCTGCACCCCACTGCGCGCCGCCCGAGCGATTGGTGAAAAATTCGCCCTTGCCAATGGCAGCGGTGGTGCGATATCTGATCACCGCAAAGGCAAGCTCGGTGCCCTTGCCGGTGGGATTGAACTCATCTCCAAACTTAAAATAAGGGTCGTCTCCCTTTGCAGTAAAGGTCACAAAGCCCTCGGTTGCAGCAGGGGAGACCTCCACCATCATCAGCTCGTTGAGCCCGAACTGCGCCTTAACGTCGGGGATCTGCCCGGTAAAATCGTAAGCAAAGGTGCTGGGATACTGCTCTATGACGCTGACCATATCCGCAATGGTAATGCTGCACCAGAAGGGGGCAGCCCCCTGACCGTTCAGATAAGCCTGCATGCCCGTCACCTTGCCGGGGCGATCGGCTGCTTGTCCGTCACCGGCACACCAAGGCGTATAGCTGGTGCCCTCCAGACAGATGACTTCAAAATAAAGCTCGCCCGTCAGCTTGTCTGCGGAAGGGATATCCAGCGTCAGATCGGTGTGGTCGGCATGGTTGAGAATCTCGCGCTCATACAGGGGAGCGCTTGCCACTGTGGTGGCATAGTCGCCCTGCCAACGGTATAGCTTGAAGGTGCCCTTGTTTTGGTTGTTGCTGTAGGTAGCAAAGTCATTGACGTTGATCTGCAGCAGCTTTTTGGCGGGGTCAACGGTAAAGCGGTATCCCACGGGTACGTCAAGCCCACTCATATAGGGCGCGCCGGAGGAACCGTTTTTGGCAAAGCTGAGCGTTTCAATGCCTGAGTCCGATTGCTCAGCGTGCGCTGTCAAAGCAGCGCACGAAAGCGCAAGCAAAAGCAGCGCAGAGAGAAAAACAGACAAGATTTTTCTCATATTTGGTCTCCTTTCATACAGTTAAAATGAAGGGGAATACAATGGTGATGTGACTATTGTACCACAAAATGATAAACTGTGCAAGGGGATTTAGGCAGAATTGCCAACACTTTGCCATTCTTTTGCGGGGAAGAGCAAAAGATCGTGATTTTTTTAAAAAATTTCCATTATCCTATTGCATTTTAGAATAAACTGTGGTATAATACCATGGTATGACGGTCGATTGACCCCGGGCGTGACCCGTAACATAGGATGATTTGAAACGGAGGATATATACAATGAATGAATTCCTGCAAGCTATCAGCGGCTCTGCAAACTCGACTGTGGTAGGTTGGGTTGTATTTTTCATGTCTATCGCGCTGATGGTGCTCTCCATCGGTCTGACTGTTTCAGTACTGATGCAGTCTTCTAAGGATCATAAGCTGTCCGGTGCAATTTCCGGTGGTGCTGACACATTCTTTGGCAAGACCAAGGGTAACACCATGGATAAGGTATTTTCCAAGGTAACCATCGTTGGCTCTATTGTGTTTGTTGTCATCGTAATGGTTCTGTATGTGATGCTCAACTGGGCAAACTTGGGTAATCTGTAATAGCGGATCAAAGTCCAAGCCAAAGAGAAGAAAATCTCGCGCAAGCAGCGCGAGATTTTCTTTTTTTCTTTTTTTGTGAGAGGCTTGTAAACAAAGGTTTTGTCAAGGGCTGATTGGCAGCCTCCCACTATGTGTCATCCTGAGCGAGAAAACATCCCTGTGCGGATGTTTTCGAGTCGAACTTTCAAAAATCTGCAAAAAATTGCTGATTTTTGAAAGTCAAAGCGCAAGGATTGCGCTTTGAGGATCTGGAAAGCGGTTTATGACACGCCTGTAGGGGCGATCATTGATCGCCCGCTGTGTGATCGGTTGGGGCATGTATAAATATTACTCCGGCTAAGCAAACATTGATCAAACCCATCGCAGATCCCGCGCTGCGCGCGCTTTTGCTCGCTCTATTTCGCGTCTTTGCCGCGAAATATTCGACCCGCAAAAGTTCGACTCGGTCGCTCTGCGACCTCGCTCAGGATGACACAAAGGGGGAGACTCGCCCGAAGTGTTTACATGGCGGGTCGTCGAGGGCGCCGACCCCTACCGGGATTGTTGCAGCAGGCAGGATGACACAAAGGGGATGCTCCGCCTAAGTAACTTTGTGTAGGGGAGGATATCATCCTCCCGCATGCGGGGAAGGCGGATCAGCATTTGGGTAACATAATCATAAATCGTTTGCAAAACGGCTCGTCAAGGCGCTGTCCCTTGCCGGGTGTGTCGCAAATCGTTTTCTGCTTCCTGATTCCTTATAATTTTCTTTTTCCATAAGCCCCGTTCTTGACAGAATAGCATTTTTATGATATCATAAGTATAAGAATTGTTTGGCATGCGAGGAACCCTATGAACGAGCAAAGAAAACCCCCAAAAAATCCAAATAATGGGCTTGAGATACGTCAACTGACCTTTCTTGCCATCATTCTGGCAGCACTATTGGTGCTGGTGATTGGTGGATTTTTGATTGTGCAGCTGATTGTCATTCCGCTGATGAATCCAAATAATACGCCCCCCATCACGCAAACGCCCGGCTCTAATTATACCGAAACGGTTCCCGATTCCGAAAATCAGGTGCCCGGTGAGGATAAGCCCTCATGGCTTGAGAGCCTGTTTGCAGGCATTCTGGATTTGTTTAAGCCGACAGATGCTCCAAGTATTCCCGCATGGAAGGACCCGAATGCAACCTATCCCTTTGCATCCAACGCGTCAAGCGGTTCCGTGCTTCCCACGGGCAACGGCACTGCCATCGACGGCAGCACCACCTATTCGGAATACAGTATTGTAGTCGATATGAATTCGGGCAAGGTGCTGGCATCCGAGCGCGCGGACGAGCGCATGTATCCCGCATCCATGACCAAGGTCATGACGCTGCTGGTTGCTGTGGAGCACCTGCCGCACGAGAGCAGTTTGCAGGATCAGATTGCAGTCACCGAACAAATTCAGCAGGCAATGGCAGCCCAGGGCTCCTCGGGTGTGCTGGTATCCAAGGATTCCGTTGGCGACGTGCTGACGGTAGAAGGCATGCTGTATGCCATCATCCTTGCATCCGATGGCGTGGCTTGCCTGGAAATTGCCAATTACATAGCAGGCTCTGAAGAGGCTTTTGTAGAGATGATGAATCAAAAGGCGCAGGAGCTTGGCTTGACGGGCACGCATTTTACCAATCCAACCGGACTGCACAACGACGATCACTATACCACCTGCCGCGATATGGCAGCCATCATGGCTTATACCATGCAGAATGATCTGTGTGCCAAGATCATGTCCACCAAGGAGTTCAATGCACCTTTCTACTGGCCCGCAGGCGATAAAACGCTGACCTATTACCTCAAGCACGGCTATCTGGTTGAGCGCGTTAACAGCTATTACGGCTCAGGCTCTACCAAGCCCAACAATCTGACCATCACGGCTGCCAAGACCGGCTTGACCGATGAGGCAAAGAGCTGCCTGGTCTCTTACGCGCAAGGGGCAAATGGAGAGGCTTATATCTGCGTTACCGGCTTTGCAGGCAAGAGCGAACAGTATATTGACGACCACGTCAGTCTGTACAACAAATACGCAAAATAAAACCAACACACGGACTGCCGCAATCTGGGGGCAGTCCGTGTCCATTTTGTTCTCCTTTTCATATGGATATATGGAAAGGAGTGATGATATGTTACTTTACAAACCCTATGACCGCACGCGTGCGGTGGAATATGCGCGCCGTTGGGCGCGCTCACGCAGTCCGCTGTTTATCAATTTTACGGGATACGGTGGGGATTGCACCAGCTTTGTTTCTCAGTGCATTTTAGCAGGCAGCTGCGAGATGAATTTCACACCCACATTCGGGTGGTATTACGTCTCGCCCACCGACCGCGCACCTGCGTGGAGCGGTGTGGAGGCGTTTTACGACTTTATGACGGGCGCTCCCGGCTTTGCCATGGAGAATGGCGGAGTGGGACCCTACGGGCGCGAGGTCAGCCGCACAGAGGTTGAACAGGGCGACGTGGTGCAACTGGCGGATCGCGAGGGCGACTTCTATCACACGCTGCTTGTTACCGAGCTGCGTGGGGGCGAAATCTTGGTTGCAGCACACTCGGACGACGCGCTGGACCGAAGACTGTCCAGCTACGTCAATGCGGCTTCACAGCGATTTATCCATATTGAGGGCGTGCGCGTGCAACTTCCGGATGATACCTGCTATTTTGATCTGCTGGAGGGCATTGCCCTGACGGGCAGGGGAGTGACACCGCCTGCTGATCGCACGGCAGAGGAGCAAGAATAAAAATTTTTCAAAAAAAGTGAAACCAAAGTCAAAAAAACCTGTCCTTATGGGTGAGACACAAAAGAGGTGAGATTATGGAGGACAAACTGATAGTGGATCTGTACTGGGCAAGAAACGAGAACGCCATCACGCAGACCTCAATCAAATACGGCAAAATGATGCACAATACCTCCCGTTCTATCGTGGGATCACACGAGGATGCCGAGGAGTGCGTCAACGACGCGTACCTCGCGGCATGGAATTCCATGCCCGAAAACCGTCCTACCTATCTGGGAGGGTATATGGCTAAGATCATTCGCAACATTTCGCTCAACCGATACGATCACGCGCACGCTGCCAAGCGGCACGGCGTGCAGGTGGTATTTGAAGAGCTGGAGGAATGTCTTGGCGACTATGAAACACCCGAGGAGCAATACGAGGCGGGTTGCTTGCGCGAGGTACTGGACGACTTTTTGGCGAATTTGAGTGAAGAAAAGCGCGTAGTGTTTCTCAGGCGGTATTTTTACACCGATTCGATCGCGGATATCGCTGAGCGCATGGGTATGAGCGAGGGCAAGGTCAAAAGCATGCTGTTCCGCTTGCGTGCGCAGCTTGCCGAGACATTAAAGGAGGCGGGCGTATGAACGGGCGCAGACTTTATGAGGAAATTGGCGGCGTCAACGAGCGCTATTTGCAGCAGGCGGCTACCTACCGCGTAAAGAGAAGAGCGGTATCCTGGCGCATGGCATTGATCGCAGCAGCACTGGTACTGGTGGGCTCCATCCTTGTTGGCACGCTGGCGCTGAGCATTGGCGTGGGTGTGATCGGTGGTATGATTTTAGAGGAACTCGTTCCCCCGACAAACGATCAGCCGCCCCAGTCCGAAGCACCGATCTATTCGATTGCCGAAATGGAAGATTTCATGGCGCAAAGGCAGCAGGGCATTATTCCGCTTGCAAAGGAAAAGGTTCCTTTGTTTAATCAGGATGCGCAGCTGATCTGGACAGACGGTGTATCGGGTGACTACTATCGCGTGTCGCTCACTCGCGACGAATGCAACGGCATTTTGTACCTGATGCAAAAGGAGCAGAAGGATATTGGTGAGCACTCCGAGCAGCCAAGCTATCAGATTTGGATCTCCTTGGGAGACGGCACAGTCATCTCCCCCTATCTCAAAGTCAACGCAGGCAACACAGGGCATGGCGAGCTGTTCGATTATGACCCGGAAGTTGAGCTTTCCGAGCAAATGATCAAGCAGATCATCCGCTGTGTAGAATCCTGATGTACGACACTGATCTCTTTTGTCTACTTTACAGCAAGGAGAGTATGATCATGAAACAAAATCTCGTAAAATGTTCGGCACTGGGGCTGATTGTGACCCTGCTGCTTGCCATGCTTGCAAGCTGCTCCGCCGATGCACCTATGGACGGAGAATATTATCCGAACGCGGGGATGGATGCGTTTTATCCCCAGCAGAACGGGCAGGGCATCATCTCGCCCGAATCGCAGAGCGGTGTTCGTGAAAATCCTTTTTTAGGCACCAACAATCATCCCGTTTCCACGTTTTCGGCTGACGTGGATACCGCGTCCTATACGCTGTTCCGCAAGCACGTCAATAACGGGTATGACTGGAACGGGATGAAATCGGATTACGTGGGTGGTAACATCCGCACCGAGGAAATGCTCAACTATTTTGATTACGACTACACAGAGCCTGCCCTGGGGGATCTGTTCGGTGTCAGCGCACAGATCACGCCTTGCCCTTGGGACAGTGATTACCATCTGTTCATGCTGGGGCTCAAGGCAACCGATGCAGCAGCCCCCACAGGCAATAATCTGGTCTTTTTGATCGACGTCTCGGGCTCGATGCGTTCGAACGATAAGCTGCCCCTTTTGCAAAAGACCTTCTCTTATCTGGTGGAAAACCTTGGCGAGAATGACCGCGTATCTATCGTGACCTATTCGGGAAATGAAAAAGTGGTGCTCGAAGCGTGCCCCGGTAACCGCTATGAGCAGATCATGCACGCCATCAATTCGCTGGATGCCAGCGGCTCCACCAACGGGCAGGCAGGCTTGCAAAAGGCTTATGAGATCGCGCAGTCCTGCTATATCGAGGGCGGCAACAACCGCATCATTCTTGCTTCGGACGGAGACCTGAACGTGGGTATTTCGGATCCCGAGCAGCTCAAGGCTTTTGTGGAGCAAAAGCGCGAGAGTGGCATTTATCTGTCGGTGCTGGGCTTTGGCAGCGGCAATTTCCGCGATGACAATATGGAAACCCTTGCCGATCATGGCAACGGAGTGTATTACTATATCGACGGCGAGGTCGAGGCGGAAAAGATTTTTGGCAGCGAGCTTTGCTCCACGCTGACCACGGTTGCAAACGACGTCAAGCTGCAGGTCACCTTTGACCCTGTGTATGTCAGAAAATACCGTCTGATCGGCTATGAAAACCGCGTCATGACCGAGGAGGATTTTTACGATGATACCAAGGATGCAGGCGAGGTTGGCGCAGGGCACACCTTGACCGTTTGCTATCAGATCAGGCTGACAGATACCGCCACCGATCCCGAAACGCAGGCAGCGGATTGGTTCAAGCTTGCTGTGCGCTGGAAGGAACCGGGACAGAGCGAGAGCGAGGAGAGAGAGTATGGCATCGGCGCTGCACACATCAAGAACGAATTGAACGACGATGCGCTGTTTGCATGCGCCATTATTGAAACCGCCATGCTTTTGCACAAGAGCGAATATGCGGGTGACGCATCGCTTGAAAGCATTGTGACCTTGCTTGGCGATATGCAACAAAAGGATTTCTATCAAGCCGAATTTGAGCAGTTGATCAGAGAGCTGCAAGAAAGACGATAAAAACGTAGGGCGGGGGACGTTTGCTTGCAAACAACTCCCGCCGAAAGAAAAGAGGTATATTATGCAAGAACAAAACAGACCCGTAAAAAAGCCGAGAATTCGCGCGCAGAAAAAGCATACCGTGCTGTTTATCATTGCTTGCGCGATCTTAGTGATCGGTTTGCTGGCATTCGTTGTGGGAACGGTCGCGGTGGCGTTGGGATTGCTGAATGAATTATCCGGTATAGATCCTTCCGAGTCGGAGTTGCCGGGCTTGGCGGCATTGGGGCTGATGTTTTCCTATCTGATGGTGCTTGCGGTGCCCTTGGTGATATGGCTGATCTGCACCGTGTTTTGGATAGCGGGCATGATCCCGTCTGGCATTCTGACGTTTCGCAAAAAGGATAAGCCGCTTTGGATGTGGGTGATATCGCTGTTGCTGTTCTGCTTGTATACGTTTATGGCAGGGAGCAACGTCTTGTTCGTGCTTACGGCCGCGGTCGTTTCGCTGATTTCGAATCTGTTGTAAAGAAAAGTACATGAAGGGGGATATTCGAGAGAAAGATGAGCTTGACTGGCTTGCGTATCCCAAGGTCTTGTTTGCCTTTGCCTGCGTGATCTTGGCGGTTAGCATGGTGACCTTTGCGCTTTCTATGGTGTGGGTGCAGGATATGTTCGCCCCCGCGCCCGAAACGCAGGCTACAGATTGGTTCCGCCTTGCCGTGCGCTGGAAGGAACCGGGACAGAGCGAGAGCGAGGAGCGAGAATACGGCATCGGCTCTGCACACGTCAAGAGTGAGCTCAATGATGATGCGCTGTTTGCATGCGCCATTATTGAAACCGCCATGCTTTTGCACAAGAGCGAATATGCGGGTGACGCATCGCTTGAAAGCATTGTGACCTTGCTTGGCAATATGCAGCAAAAGGATTTCTATCAAGCAGAATTTGAGCAGCTGATCAGAGAGCTGAAATCAACTGAATAAAGGCGAAAAAGGAGGGCCAGAGAATGAGCAAAACACAGAAAAAACACGTGATCTTGCTGATCATATCCTGCGTGCTGTTGGTAGCAAGCGTGAGTGGCTCACTCATAGCATTCGCACAACTTGGCGATCAGCTCTCAGCACCGCCTGAGCAGGAAAATCCGATCGGACAGCTCATATCGGGGCTCGTGGCAGTATTGACGTATCTCATGGCGCTTGCCGCAGTCCTGCTTGTTTGCGTGTTTGTCTGGGGGCTTGGTTTTGTTTTGTCAGCCTATTCGGCATTTCGCAAGCAGGAGATGTCGCGTCCTGTTTGGATCTGCTCGGTGATTCTGAGCGCGATTTACGGTGTGTTGACCATGGGCGCACTTGGTATGCTCTCTTACATGGCGATCAGAATGTTTACGAATATGTAGACGATTGTAAAAAAACGGCAGCCCCCCGATGAGGCTGCGTAAATAACGGAAAAATTATCAAAAACCAATACTTTCAAATAGTAATTGCCGTAGGTGCAGGCGATCACTGATCGCCCCTACGGCTGTTTTTGTTAGGGTTTTACGTATGAAAGCCACAGCACAGACACTTGTAGGGGCGATCAGTGATCGCCCGCTCCTGCGGCAACTATTTATAAAAAAGCAATTAAGGACTGCATCAAAACGATACAGTCCTTGATTTTTGCGAAATTCTCCGCTAATTTGTCAGCTCCGTCGGGCTGCCGTTTTTTATTCTTTATTCTGCCTGAGTTTCGCACCAATAGCAGCGCCAGACGTCGTTTTCGGCATCGGTCTGCACGAACAGCTGCGGCAGCTCCTGCTCCACCTGGCAAATGCATCTGCCGTTGCGGCAGGTCTTGCCCGGAGTGGGTACGCCCATGCCAAAGGTTGCGGGCACATTGTTCTTTGCATCGTCCAGCAGCTTCAGAATCAGCGCCATGCGCATCAGCTTACCGCCCAGCACCTGCTTGAAGTAGCACGCGCGAGGATCATCGTCAATAGCAACCGAAATTTCATTGACGCGGGGCAGGGGATGCAGGATAGCAAGGTCTGCCTTGGCGGTCTCCAGCTTGTCGGGGGTGAGGATGTAGCTGTCTTTCAGGCGCTGATACTGCTCCTGATCGGCAAATCTCTCGCGCTGCACGCGGGTCATGTACAGAATATCCAGCTCGGGCATTGCAGCCACCAGATCGGTGGTCTCGCGGTAGGACATGCCCTTCTTGTCCAGCACCTCTGCAAACATGTATTCGGGCAATCTCAGCTCCTCGGGGGAGATCAGCACTACCTTGATGCCGGTGTAACGGGAAAGGGCGTTGATCAGCGAGTGTACCGTTCTGCCGTACTTGAGGTCACCGCAAAAGCCTACGGTCAGATCGTTGAGTCTGCCTTTTTCGCGGTAGATGGTGTAAAGGTCGGCTAAGGTCTGGGTGGGATGGCAATGACCGCCATCGCCCGCGTTGATCACGGGAATGGAGGCTGCCTGCGCTGCCACCAGTGCAGCACCCTCCAAGGGGTGACGCATGGCAATGATATCTGCATAGCAGGAAACAGTCTTAGCCGTGTCCGCCACGCTCTCGCCCTTGGCAGCCGAGGAAGCGCCTGCGCTGGAAACCGAGATGACGTTGCCGCCCAAGGACAGCATAGCTGCCTCAAAGCTCAAGCGGGTACGGGTAGAGGGCTCAAAGAACAAGGTGGCAAGAATCTTACCATCGCACGCATGCGCGTACTTATCGGGGTGGTCTGCAATGTCGCAAGCCGTCGCGATCATTTTGTCAAGCTCTTCAACGGTCAGATCGACCGTATCGATCAGACTTCTTCTCATATTTGTGGCACCTTTCTTGGGATATTGTGAGAGGATCAAGCCTTTGCGCCGTTGATGGCAAGGTAATTCTTGATACGGGTAACGTTCTCCTCATTCTTGGGATCCTCTTCGAGGTACTCGATGATGTCGTAAACGTCAACGATGGAGTATACGGGGAAGCCGAACTGCTCCTCAATCTCCTGCATAGCGCCCTTTTCGCCCTGACCCTTTTCCTTGCGGTCGACCATGATGAAGGTGGCGGCTACCTTGCAGTCTTCAAGGTGGGAGAGGATCTCCATCGACTCGCGGATAGCGGTGCCTGCGGTGATAACGTCCTCAATGATCACGATCTCTTCTCCGGGCGTGGGAACGTAACCGACGAATACGCCGCCCTCACCGTGGTCCTTGACCTCCTTACGGTTGAAGAAGAAGGGAACGTTCAGACCGTTCTTGGAGAGTGCCACAGCTGCGGAAACAGAGAGGGAAATACCCTTGTAGGCAGGACCGTAAAGAACAGCCTGCTTGTTACCGAGCTTTTCGAAATATGCCTTGGCGTAGAATTCGCCCAGGGTTGCGATGTCGTTGCCGGTTTTGATCATACCCGCATTGATAAAATAGGGGATCTTGCGACCGGACTTTGCAGTGAAGTCACCGAATTTCAGAACACCGGCAGACTCCAGAAACTGTATAAATTCTCTCTTGTAGCTTTCCATGTTGAACTCCTTTATCTGTAGTAATTAGTCGCAGAACTCTGCCACGCAGCGATCGTATGCAGCCACGGGGTCAGCAGCAGCGGTGATGGGTCTGCCGACTACGATGTAGTCAGAGCCGATCTTCTTTGCCTCTGCAGGGGTCATGACGCGTACCTGGTCACCCTTATCGCCATCCGCAAAGCGAACGCCGGGGGTTACGGTGATAAAGTCCTTGCCGCAAGTATCGTGTACCTTGCCTGCCTCTAAAGGAGAGCAAACGATGCCGTCAAGACCGGACTTCTTTGCGTTTTGCGCATAGTGCATAACCACCTTGTCAATGGGCTGATCAATCAGCAGATCCTCGGTCATGCGCTCCTGGCTGGTAGAGGTCAGCTGGGTAACAGCGATCAGAAGGGGACGGGTACCGTCGGGTCTGGTCAGACCCTCAAGTGCTGCCTCCATCATCGCGCAGGTGCCTGCAGCATGCAGGTTGCACATGTCTACGTCCAGACGGGAAAGCACGTTCATTGCCTTCTTTACGGTGTTGGGGATGTCGTGCAGCTTGAGGTCGAGAAAGATCTTGTGGCCGCGCGCCTTGATCTCGCGAACAATGTCCGGACCCTCAGCATAGAACAGCTCCATACCGATCTTGAGATAAAGAGATTTGTTTTCAAACTTGTCAAGAAATGCCAAAGTGTCTGCCTTGGATGCAAAGTCACAGGCAATAATAACGTCTTTTCCCATTAGTGTGCTCCTCCAATGATATCTTGTAAATTTTTAATTCCGTATTTATCCATGACGCGGGGCAAATCGTCAATGATGTTTTTGGATGCGCAGGGGTCGATCAGGTTAGCAGCACCGATCTCAACTGCCGTAGCACCTGCCAGCATCATCTCGATCACGTCCTCGGCAGAGGACAAGCCGCCCATGCCGATGATCGGAATCTTGACTGCCTCGTAAACTCTGTAAACCATGGAAATTGCCACCGGCTTGATGGCAGGGCCGGAGAATCCTCCGGACTTGTTGTAGATCACGGGCTTTTTGGTTTTCAGATCAATTCTCATGCCCATGAGCGTGTTGATCATGCTGATGCCATCTGCGCCTGCCTCCTCGCACGCCTTTGCAATCGAGACGATGTCGGTGACGTTGGGGGAAAGCTTGATGTAGACCGGCTTTGTGGTCACTGCCTTGACAGCGCGGGTGACCTCTGCTGCCGCCTCGGGCGAGGTGCCAAAGCTCATGCCGCCGCCGTGCACGTTGGGGCAGGAGATGTTGACCTCCAGCCAACCAACCTGAGGCTGGCTGTCAAGCTTCTGGCAGGTGTAGGCGTAGTCCTCGATCGAAAAACCGCTGACGTTTGCCATAACCGGCTTGGAAAAGCACTGTGCCAAAAGGGGCAGCTCGTGCTCAATCACGGCATCCACACCGGGGTTCTGCAGACCCACGGCATTGATCATGCCTGCGGTGCACTCTGCAATACGGGGCGTGGGGTTTCCAAATCGGGGATCCTTGGTCGTGCCCTTGAAAGAGAAGGTGCCAAGGCAATTGATGTCATACCAATGCGCAAACTCGTAGCCGTAGCCAAACGTGCCGGATGCGGGAATGACTGGGTTATCCAGCACAATGCCCGAGAGATTGACCTTTGTGTTTACCATACGATCTCCTCCTTTACCAGTACGGGGCCATCCTTGCAGATGCGCTTGTTGCCGTATTTGGTCTTGCAGGAGCATCCCATGCAAGCACCAAAGCCGCAGCCCATGCGCTCCTCAAAGCTGAACTGTCCCGAGGTAGTCGATGCGGCATTGACTGCCTTGAACATAGGCATGGGACCGCAGGTGTAGAAGTAGGTGTAGTCAAGCTCTGTCAAAACGCCTGTCACAAAGCCCTTGGTGCCGTAAGAGCCATCCACGGTGGTCACATAAACCTGTGCGCCAAGCGCTTTGAACTCCTCTTCGTAGAAGATCTCATCCTTGGTGTTAAAGCCGAGAATGACCTGTACGCGCTTGCCCTCGCCGATCAATTTTTTGCAAAGACCGTACAAGGGGGGAATGCCCACGCCACCGCCGATCAGCACGGGGGCGTCACCGCTCGTTTGGGTATCGTAGCCGTTGCCAAGTCCCGAGAGCAGGTCGAAAACGTCGCCTTCTTTCGCCTCGGCAAGCTTTTCTGTGCCGGCGCCAACCACCTTGTAGATCAGGGTAATGGTGCCTGCCTCGGTATCGTAATCGCATACCGAGATGGGGCGGCGGAGATACAGCCCGTCAATCTTGAAATTGACGAACTGACCGGGGCGGGTCAGCGCACCCGTCTCTCCCGAAACCACCATGCGGTATACGGTGCTTGTCAGTTGTACGTTGCTTACAACGCGATAAAGTCCTTGATTCATGTCGTCTCCTTATATTATGAGTCGATCGTGGAAATGCCCAGAGTAGTCTCCTCCAGCACGTCCAAGAGTACCTTAACGGTATCAAGCGCGGTGAAGATGGTCACGTTGTTTTCCACAGCGCACTGTCTGATTTCCTGACCGTCCGAAATGCCGCCCGAGCCGCTGACGTCACGGGTATTGATGACGTAGGTTACGTAGCCGCCGCGAATGGCGTTGGGGATCTCGTCGCTGCCCTCACCGATCTTGGCAAGTGCGTGGGTGCGGATGCCGTGTGCCTTTAAGAACTTGGCAGTGCCCGCGGTGCCTTGAATATTAAAGCCCATGTTGTAGAAGCGGCGGATGAGCGGCAGCGCCTCTTCCTTGTCCTTATCAGCCAAGGTGACAAGCACGGTGCCGTAGTTAACGACGTTGGTGCCGCTTGCCTGCAGTGCCTTATACAGTGCGCGGGTCATGCTGTTGTCATAGCCGATCGCCTCGCCCGTGGATTTCATCTCAGGGGAGAGGTAAGCGTCCAAGCCGCGCAGCTTTGCAAACGAGAAGGCGGGCGCCTTGACGTAATAGCGCTTCTTTTCGGGAGGATAAATTTCGGTGATGCCTTGCATCTTGAGTGTCTGACCCAGCATAACCAGCGTGCCCATATCGGCAAGGCTGTAGCCCGTTGCCTTGGAAAGGAAGGGAACGGTACGGGAGGAGCGGGGGTTGACCTCAATGATATAAACGTCATCCTTGTCATCTACGATGAACTGGATGTTGAACAGACCTACAATGCCGATGGCAAGACCCAGCTTCTTGGTGTAATCCAGAATGGCTGCCTTGACCTTATCGGAAAGCGAGAAGGAGGGGTATACCGAGATCGAGTCGCCCGAGTGCACACCGGTGCGCTCAACCAGCTCCATGATACCGGGTACGAATACGTCGGTGCCGTCGCAAACTGCGTCAACCTCAACCTCCTTGCCCTGAATGTATTTGTCTACCAGTACGGGCTTGTCCTCGTCGATCTCCACGGCGGTGTGCAGGTAGGTGCGCAGCTGCTGCTCATCGGCAACGATCTGCATCGCTCTGCCGCCCAGCACGAAGGAGGGGCGAACCAGCACGGGGTAACCAATCTCGGCTGCGGCAGCCACACCGTCCTCTATGACCGTGACTGCGCGACCCTTGGGCTGCGGAATGTTCAGGGAAGAGAGCACCTTTTCAAAGGCATCGCGGTTCTCAGCCTTTTCAATTGCTGCGCAGTCGGTGCCGATCAGCTTGACGCCTCTCTCGGTCAGGGGCGCTGCCAAGTTGATCGCGGTCTGACCGCCAAGGCTGGCGATTACGCCCTCGGGCTGTTCAAGGTGCAGAATGTTCATGACGTCCTCTACGCACAGAGGCTCGAAATATAGCTTGTCCGAGCAGGTGTAGTCGGTGGAAACGGTTTCGGGGTTGTTATTGATCACGATTGCCTCGTAGCCTGCATGACGGATCGCGTTGACTGCGTGCACGGTGGAGTAGTCAAATTCCACGCCCTGACCGATACGGATGGGACCCGAGCCAAGTACTACGACCTTCTTGCGGTCGGAAACAATGCTTTCGTTCTCCTGCTCGTAGGTGGAGTAGAAGTAGGGGATATATCCCTGCGCCTCAGCAGCACAGGTGTCGATCATCTTGTAAACGGGGAAAACGTTGTTCTGCTCACGCATATGCCATACGTCAAGCTCGGGGCAGCCCCAGAGAGATGCGATGTAAGCATCCGAGAAGCCCATCTTCTTAGCGCGGCGCAGCGTGTCAAGATCCTTGGGATTCTGCTTGACCGTGCTTTGCATGTGCACGATATTGCGAAGCTTTTCAAGGAAGAATATGTCAATCTTGGTTGCGCTCCAGATTCTACCCGAGTCAGCGCCGTATTCCAGCAGCTTTGCAATGGCGTAAATGCGGTCGTCGGTGCCGTCTGCAATATATTCCATGAGCTGGTCCTCGGTGTACTCGTCAAACTTCTTCATATAGATGTGATTGACGCCGATCTCCAGCGAGCGAACAGCTTTAAGCAGGCTTTCCTCAAAGGTACGACCAAGGCTCATAACCTCACCGGTTGCCTTCATCTGGGTGGAGAGCTTGTTGTTTGCGGAAACAAACTTGTCAAAGGGGAAGCGGGGCATCTTGGTGACCACGTAGTCCAGCGCGGGCTCGCAGGCAGCCAGAATGTTGCCGATCTTAATCTCGTCCAGCGTCATGCCAACCGCAATCTTGGCAGTTACGCGTGCGATGGGGTAGCCGCTTGCCTTGGATGCAAGTGCGGAGGAACGGGATACGCGGGGGTTGACCTCAATGAGGTAGTAGTTGAAGGAGTGGGGATCCAGTGCAAACTGCACGTTGCAGCCGCCTTCGATCTTGAGTGCGCGGATGATCTTGAGCGCGCTGTCACGCAGCATGTGCGATTCCTTGTTGGTCAGCGTCTGGCAGGGGCAGACAACGATCGAGTCGCCCGTGTGAATGCCAACGGGATCCACGTTTTCCATATTACAAATGGCAATGGCGGTGTCGTTTGCATCGCGCATGACCTCGTATTCGATCTCCTTGTAGCCCTTGATCGATTTCTCGACCAGAACCTGATGAACGGGGGAGAGCTGCAGCGCGTTCTTCATGATGGCCATGAATTCCGCCTCGTTATCGGCAAAGCCACCGCCCGTGCCGCCCAGCGTAAATGCGGGACGCAGCACCACAGGGTAGCCGATCTGCTTGGCAGCAGCCAAGCCCTCTTCCATGCTGTTTGCAATCAGGGAGGGGAGCACGGGCTCACCAAGCTCCTCGCAAAGCTCCTTGAAAAGCTCTCTGTCCTCGGCACGCTCAATGCTGGTGCCGCAGGTGCCAAGCAGCTCGCATTCGCACTCGCGCAGAATGCCCTTCTTTTCCAGCTGCATAGCAAGGTTCAGACCGGTCTGACCGCCAATGCCGGGAACGATTGCGTCGGGACGCTCGTGGCGGATCACACGCGCCACGTATTCCAGTGTCAGGGGTTCCATGTAAACCTTATCGGCAATGGTGGTGTCGGTCATAATGGTTGCGGGGTTGGAGTTGCAAAGGATAACCTCGTAGCCCTCTTCCTTCAGAGCCAGGCACGCCTGCGTGCCCGCATAGTCAAACTCAGCAGCCTGTCCGATGACAATGGGACCCGAGCCGATGACAAGTACTTTTTTAATGTCTGTTCTCTTAGGCATATCAGTTATCCTCCTTCATCATGGTAATGAAACGGTCAAAGAGTGCGTAATTGTCCTGCGGACCGGGTGCGCTTTCGGGTGCGAACTGCACGCCAAGCACGCGATTTTGTGTATCCAGCACGCCCTCAAGCGTCAGGTCGGTCACGTTTTCATAAAGAACCGTCAATCCGGTGTTTTCAAGGCTTTCGCGCTCTACGATGTAAGTGTGATTCTGTGCGGTGCTTGTGATCTTGCCGTTCTCTGTGCAGCGCACGGGATAGCCGCCGCGGTGACCGTGGGGCAGCGCCGTGACGCGCGCGCCCTTGGCAAGGCACAAAATCTGGCAGCCCAGACCAATGCCGAACATGGGGTATTTGCCCCACAGTGCGCGCACACAGTCAATGACCTCGGATGCATGCTCGGGGCAGCCGGGGCCGCTGGAGATGATCACGCCGTCGGGCTTGAGCGCTTCGATCTGCTCAGCTGTGGTGTTGTAGGGAACTACCGTGACGTTGCAGCCCTTGCTTGTCAGGGTGCGGACGATGTTGATCTTCATGCCGCAGTCAATGGCTACTACGTGGTGCTGCGCGTTGGCGGTTCTGGTGTACCAGCGCTTTTTGCAGCTGACGCGTGCTACCGCATCGGTCAGCACGGGGGCTGCCTTGATCATGTCAAGGGCTGCCTTATTGGTGGTGTCAATGCTTGTCAGAATGCCTCTCATGCTGCCGTGATCGCGCAGCTTGCGGGTCAGCATTCTGGTATCAATGCCCCAGATGCCGGGGATGTGGTGCTCACACATGACCTCTTCCAACGTCTTGGTATAGCGGAAGTTGGAGGGCTGGTCGTTGTATTCGCGCACAATCAAGCCGCCCATGGTCAGGGATCTTGCCTCGTAGTCCTCCTCGGTCATGCCGTAGTTGCCGATCAAGGTATAGGTCATCACCACAAATTGGTCGGTGTAGGCGGGGTCGGAAACGATTTCCTGATATCCCACCATGGAGGTGTTGAATACCACGGTGCAAACGCGATCGATCACGCCCGCGTCACCAAAGCTGTAGCCGGGATATTCGCTGCCATCTTCCAAAACAAGCTTTACGTTCATTTGATTTTCCATACGATGTTACCTCCGTGAATTGTAGTGATGCAAGTGCCAAGCAGCTCGTGCCCTGCAAAGGGAGTGGCGCGACCCTTGGTCAGAAAAGTTTCGGGATCAACGGCATATGCCTTATCGCATTGCCATACGGTCAGGGAATCGGGGCAGAGGGGAATGCCAAATCGCGTTCTTGGCGCAATTGCCAGCGCGTCGATAATGCGCTCAAGGCTGACCCGTCCGGTTTTGACCAGATAAGTGTACAGCACGGGAAAGGCGGTCTCCAAGCCAACCACACCCATCGCGCTCTTTTCCAGCCCGCGGGATTTTTCCTCCCATGAGTGGGGCGCGTGGTCGGTGGCAATCATGTCCACCGTGCCGTCCAAAAGTCCTTGGATCAGTGCCTCTCTGTCCTCGGCACCGCGCAAGGGGGGATTCATTTTGAAGCGACCGTGCTCCTGCAGATCCGCGTCGCACAGCACAAGGTAATGAGGACCCGTCTCGCACGTCACGTTCACACCGCGCGCCTTTGCCTCTCGGATCAGCTGCACGCTCTCCTTGGTGGAAACGTGGCAGACGTGGTAAGCGCAGCCGGTCTTCTCGGCAAGCGCAAGGTCTCGCTTGATCGGACCCCACTCGCTCTCGGAGCAAATGCCGCGGTGCCCGTGGGCTTTGGCATATTCACCGTCGTGAATGTAGCCGCCGCGCAGAAGTGCATTGTCCTCACAGTGCGCAACCACAATTTTGCCAAGTGCCTTGGCGCGCCTCATCAGCTGCTCCATCATCTCGGCACTCTGCACACCGCGTCCGTCATCCGAGAAGGCAATGGCACTCTTTGCCATACCCTCAAGATCGGCTGCCTCCTCGCCCGCCTGACCCACGGTCAAAGCGCCTAAGGGGTAAACGTCGATCACGGCATCTCGCTCGATGATGGCAAGCTGCTCTGCAAGGTGCTCTGTGCTGTCGGGAACGGGACTCAGGTTCGGCATGCTGCACACTGCCGTGTAACCACCGTGTGCCGCTGCCGCCGTGCCTGTGGCAATGGTCTCTTTATAAGAAAAACCCGGTTCGCGAAGATGCACATGCACATCACAAAAACCGGGAAAAATATAACAATTGTGGAAAACAGTGTCAGAAACAGAGGCAGTGACGCTGCAAGGAGCAGAAAAAGACAAAGTACCATCCGCAAGGACGACGTCCTTGTGAACGAATCTGCCGTTATCAAACATGCAAGCGTTTGCGAACAATGTCATTTTCAAAGGTTCCTTTCTTATGGGATGAAACAAAAATAGCCACGTCAAAAGCAAAGTCTTTTTGACGCGACCAAAGATAGCGAGCCCCATACGCGCGGGTTCACCGGATATGTCTGCGCCGACCGACTGCCTCGGACAGAATTTTCGTTTGGTGAAAACGCAGGAGTGCAGCGCTGCGACCCTTCGCCAAACTGCCCGAAGGATTCTGCCGCAAGCCCTATTTTCACATCTATCATATTATAACATAAACAAAAAAATAAGTCAAGGCTTTCGAGGGTGAAAACCTTGACTATCTTTAGCGTCTTTTAGGGAAAAGAATTGTGTAAAGTTACAAAGCGCGCATCACGCCAGCTTTTTGAGCGACTGCTTGCTTGCAATCACTACCAGCGTCATTTCCTTGCGAAGCGGCATTTCGGGGTCCACGTTGATCATCAGCTTTTCCCCTTTGCGAATGCCCACGATGTTGATGCCGTACTTGCGGCGCAGATTCAGCTCGATCAGCGTTTTGCCGTTCCACTCGTCCTTGACCTCCAGCTCTACTATCGAGATTTCGTCCGAAAGCTCTGCAATATCCACAAAGCCTGCACTGATCAGATTCTTGGCAAGGCGCACGCCCGATTCATACTCGGGGAAGGTGACCTGATCCGCACCGATCTTGAGCAGCATACGCTGGTGCAGGGAATTGGCGCATTTGACAATGACTGTCTTGACACCTGCCTCCTTGCAAAGCATGGTAGCCATCACGCTTGCCTCCAGGTTGCCTGCAATGGCAATGATCACGGCATCCATATCCGCAATGCCCAGCTGTCTGATGGTATCCGGTTTGGTCACGTCAGCGCATTTGCAATGGGGAATGACGCGGGCTGCCGCGTTGGCAACCTCGGGGTCTGCATCGATTGCAAGCACCTCGGCACCGTTTTGTAAAAGCTCTTTGGCAACCGCTTTGCCATAACGACCAAGACCGATTACTGCATATGATTTTTTATTAGCCATATTTTCCTCCATAAATAGTGTTGAAGCTTCACCGAGGAGCTTTGCTCCAAAAATGGGTTGGGTCCCATTTTTAGGTGAGGCTTTTGCGTGAATGCATACAGAACGAATAGGAAATGTAAAATTTCACGCTATTTAGCCCACGCTGATATCTTCCGTGGGGTTCTCAATTTGATTTTGTTGGTTTGCACCCACCACAAAGGCAACGGCAAGCGAAATGGGACCTACGCGTCCCAGGTACATGGTTGCAATCACGATCAGCTTTCCAAGCGTGTTCAGGGTGGGGGTCAGCGCGCGGGTCAGACCAACCGTTGCCGTTGCGCTGACGGTTTCGTACAATATGTCGATCCCCGAGGCATCACTGACAAGGGAAAGCCCCAGTGTGGAGAGTGCCATGATCAGAAAAGAGGTCATGCAAACTGCAACCGCTTTGCCGATCGCCTCTTCCTTGATGGTTCTGCCGAAAAGCGATACCCGATCTCTGCCGCGTATGGCACTTGCCGCCTTGGCAAGCAGCACCGCAAAGGTGACCGTTTTGATACCGCCCGCCGTTCCTACGGGAGAGCCGCCAATAAACATCAGCACCAGCGCGACAAGCGCCGAAGGGAGGGTAAGCGATTCCTGCGGAATTGTGAAAAAGCCGGCTGTTCTGGTTGTGACCGACTGGAACAGTGCCATTTGCAGCTTGTCAAAGACCGAGTGCGAGCCCAGCGTTGCAGGATTATTCCACTCAAAGCACAGGAATGCCGCAAAGCCGATGCCCAGCAACAGCACCGTGCTGCTCAGCACGATCTTGGATTGCAGGGTCAGATGCGAAAGAGGATGCTTGCGCTTGCCGATCAGGGTGAATACGTGCAGCACGTCCCACCAGACCACAAAGCCAAGACCTCCCGAAACGATCAGCGCTATGGTCACTGCGTTGACCAAGGGGTTGGTGGCATACGCGCTCAGGCTGACGTCGCCAAGCAGATCAATGCCCGCATTGCAAAAGGCGGAAATGGCGGTAAAGATTGAGATCCATATGCCGCGCAGCCCAAATTCGGGTACGAAAACAAGCATGTAGAGCAAAGCGCCTGTGCCTTCCACGATCAGCGTGCCAAGCACCACGCGGCTGACAAATTTGCCAATGCCGAAAAGCGAATTGAGATTGAAGGCGTCCTGGAGCAAAAGGCGGTCTCCAAGCCCCATTTTGCGACGCAAAAGCAGGGAAATGGCGCCCATGATGGTGATCAGACCAAGCCCACCGATCTGGATCAGCAAAAGGATGACCACCTGTCCGAACGTGCTCCACGTGGCGTAGGTGGGCAGGGTGACAAGACCTGTGACGCAGGTGGCGGTAGTGGCAGTAAACAGCGCATCGGTAAACGCCACGCTCTCGCCGCTTGCCGAGCTGATTGGCAGCCAGAGCAGCAGAGCACCCACCGCAATCACACCAAGAAAGCTGAGCATGATCAGATGCGTGGTGGACAGAGAAAACCGTTTTTTCGATTTCATATATCGTCCTCTTTGATTCGGTTTATGTAATATACGTTTATTGTATCATGAAAGCAATTTTTTGTCAACATAAGAAACGGCTAACACATTTGTGTCAGCCGTTATTTATTTCTTTTTGCAAAAAGCAGACCGTCTATGACAAGCACTGCGGCCAAGATAAGCAGCTCGGCAGTGCGGTAAATATAGGAACCGATCTCTGAAAGATGGCCGTCAATGAAAAAGCCTGTAACGGTCAAGATCAAAACCAAAACTGTTAAAATAATACTGCAGATTTTCAAGGTTTTCATATATTTCTCCTGGAAAAATTCGGGTCAGACGAGACGTGCAATCACGAAGGTCAAAAAAAGATACACAAGTGAGATGCCAAAGCCGCACAGAATGCCAAGCCATTTGCGTTCGGTTGGCAAGAATCTCTCGGATTTGAAAACGAATTTCCGGAATCCTCTTGCGGAAAATATCAGAACAGCCATGTTGACGATGATGTTGACGGCTATCCATGGCGGAAGATCGGCAACAGCATTCCCATCCTGTGATAAAAAGGCAAGCAATCCAATGCTGTAATGTATCAGCGCGTATTTGATAAATACTGTGATGAACTCCATAGATCCCTCCCGCGCAGCACGGTTTACTTATTTTGTCGCACTGCTTGATTTGTTGATCTTGCCGCAGACGAAATCGTACAGCTCACCGATGCCGTTTGGATCGTGCAACACGTAGAATTGGTTTTGCTTGGTGAGTAAATAAAACGAATTGTCATCCATTTTTTCTGCCTTGGCGAAAAATTCGTAAGAATGGCATGCGCCCCCGGTTGAATATTTGCTTGTTTGCTTGGTTCTCAAGCAATCCTGATCAAACTGAAATTCGATCACAGTGTCCGGATTGCCCTCCATCTCCTTACTGACTGCTTTGGAAAGGCTGCGCTTTCCGCCTCGGATCAGAATCATGAGCCAAAAAAGCATCAAGGCAAAGAAAAACATTCCTACCGACATCGTGTGCGCATGCTCGAATACCAGATCATAAATGATGCCGTAAAGGCTGAGGCCACCTGTGAAAATAAACATGAACCAAGCCATTCTTCTGCTTTTCTTGGAATAATTTCTTTTCATTTTCAGAATCAAATCGTGCGTATATGCGGTCGTGTTGGTCATGTGGAACTCCTTTTCCAATGTTTTCTCATATATATAGTCGCAAAATCTTGCAAAAAAGTTTATGTGTTTGGCAAAAAAAGTTGTAAACAAAATGTGAACTCCGGATTGTATGCAAAAAGCGACCTGTCGTATGGCAGGTCGCTTTGCACGTCAGTTTTGCTCTCTGAAGACGATGGTGCCGGTCTCAGCATTCATCTCATCCACAATGGCAGCGGAATAGAGATCGTAGCCAAGGTTGCGAATCACGCGGCCACCGTGCTGGAAGCCCTTTTCCACCGCGATGCCAATACCTGCCACGTCGGCACATGCCGATTCGGTGATCGAGATCAGACCCTGCAGCGCGCAGCCGTTGGCAAGGAAATCGTCAATGATCAGCACGCGGTCACCGGGGCGCAGGTATTTCTTGGAAACAATGACGGTGTTTTTGTTCTTGTGCGTAAAGGATTCCACCTCTGCCACGTACACGTCACCGTCGATATTGATGCTCTTGGATTTCTTGGCAAATACCACGGGCACTCCGAAATATCTGGCGGCAGAGCAGGCAATGGCAATGCCGGAGGCTTCAATGGTCAGAATTTTGGTAATCCCCTTATCCGAGAAGCGATCGTAAAACGCCTTGCCCAGCTGATCCAGCAGCGCGACGTCCATCTGGTGATTGAGAAAGCTGTCAACCTTGAGCACGTTGCCCGGCTTGACCACACCGTCCTTGAGAATGCGTTCTTCCAAAAAGTTCATGACATACCTCCGATGGTTTGATACATCCATTATAGTACAAAAGGGAACGTTTGTCAATCAAAATTTAAGCGGACGACTGAAAGGTCGTCCGCTTAGCCAAACGGGAATCGAACCAAGTTGGTTTTGACGTGCAGATTTCTCCGATTCCTGCATCTTTCCCCTTGGACATATTCTTAAATAAAATTATCCCAGCAGCAGATCCGTGATCAGCATCACGCAAAATCCTACAAGCAGCGCGTAGGTTGCCCCTCGCTGGTGTCCGTGCGCGTGTGTTTCGGGGATCATTTCGTCACTGATGACGTACAGCATGGTGCCGCCCGCAAAGGCAAGCGCAAAGGGAAGAATGGCAGAGGCAATGCTGACGGCAAAGTAGCCAAGCAGCGTGCCCACCACCTCCACAAGACCGGTCAGCATGGCAAGCGCAAAGGTTCTGCCCGGCTTGACGCCTGCTGCCAGCATAGGCCCGATGATGACCATGCCCTCGGGAATATTCTGCAGTGCAATACCGCCCGCAATGATCAGCGCCTGTGAGGTATCTCCCGCACCGAATCCAACGCCTGCGGCAATGCCTTCGGGCAGATTGTGAATGGCAATGGCAGTGACAAACAAGAGCACCTTGCTAAGGTTTGCATTGTGGTGGGATTCGTCCTCCACACCTGCCAGCTTATGTAGGTGCGGAACCAGCTTGTCGATCAGATTCAGGCACAAAGCACCTGCAAAAATACCTGCCACCGTGATCAAAAGCCCCCATGCGCCAAGGTCCTTCATGCCGTACTCGGCAGAGGGAAGGATCAAGCCCAGCACCGCTGCCGCCAGCATCACGCCCGCGGCAAAGGAGAGCACAATGTCCGAGAAGGTATGGGATATTTTTTTGAAAATAAAGCCGATGACAGAGCCGATGACGGTGGCACCGCCAACGCCAAGTGCTGTCAGTAATACAAGCTCCATACAAACCTCCGGGTACAGATAATGAATCGATCAAGCAGAGGAGCTGCTCAGTCCCTCTGCTTGATTCTATGCCATTTCTTTGAAAAGTGTTCCTTACAGCACCAAAGAGGGCGCTGTGTAAACCCTTGCTGCAAGCTCCTGATTGAGCAGGTAAAGGCTTCTGGGATCGGAGCCGAACAGCTCCATTTTGGTGATCATATCGTTGGCGTTGGTCTCCTCCTCGCCCTGCTCCTTGACAAACCAGTCAAGGAACTGCATGGTGCGGAAATCACGCACGTCGTATGCAGCTGCGTAGATGTCGTTGATCAGCGAGGTCACGTATTCCTCATGCGCAAGACCTGCCTTGAGCGCGTCCATGTGGCACTCGAAGGTCTTGTCGGGCTTATCAATGGCTTCCAGCACAACGGGCATGTTTTCGTTTTGCAGGTAGGTGTAGAACAGCATGGCGTGGTCTCTTTCCTCCTGCGCCTGGATCATATACCAGTTTGCAAAGCCGTCAAGACCTGCAGCCTTGAAATAATTGGAGAAATCCAGGTAGAGATATGCGGAGTAGAACTCCTTGTTGATCTGCTGGTTGAGCAGTTCGTGAACCTTAGCGTTTACCATAGTTTCAGCTCCTTAAAATTCAGACTTCCACAGACCGTGGAGATTGCAGTAAGCGTACACTGCAACGGGGGTCTCGTCGCAAAGTGCGAAGGTAACGGTGGGAGCGTCGCCTGCGGAAAGGCACTTGCGCTGACCGCCCTTGTCTGTTTGCAGGTAAACCCACTCAATGCTGTGCTCGGGTACCATGGGATGTGCCACGGAGCCTACGTTGACGGTAACCTTGTTGCCCTCAACGCTTGCCACGGGAATATGCTTTTCGCGGCTTGCTTCCACCGTGCCTGCTTCGATCTTGGTCATTTTCTGACCGCAGCACATCATGGAAACGCCGGATTCATGGATGGCACCTACCAGGTTGCCGCACTTTTCGCAAATAAAAAACTTGGTTTCACACATAGTAATAAATCTCCTTTGTAATTGATATATGATAATTTTACTTGATTTCTTCAAAATCCGAGGCGGGATGCTTGCAAAGCGGGCAGATAAAGTCCTCGGGCAGCTCACCCTCGTGCACGTAGCCGCAGATGGTGCAAACGTAGCCCTTCTTGCCCTCGGTCTGGGGCTTGGGCTTGACGTGCTGGTGATAATAGGTGTAGGTCATGGTCTCGCGATCCGAAAGCACTCTTGCCTCGGTCACAGAGCAGATAAACATGCCGTGCGTGCCAAGATCCACGTACTGCTCCACCGCAAGGGACATGAAGGAGTTGATATATCTGGGCAGGAACACAAGTCCGTTATCCGAGCGCAGGGGCGTGCAGTCCGCAAATTTATCCACGTTTCTGCCGCTCCGGAAGCCGAATTTCTCAAAAACGGAGAAGGGCGCGTCAACCGTCAGGCAGTTGATGTTCATCTTGCCGGTCTGCTTGATGACGTGGTGCGAGTAGTTTTCCTTGTTGATGGTCACGGCAAGGCGGTTGGGCGTGTTGGTAACCTGGGTGACGGTGTTGACGATCAGACCGTTATCCTTTTTGCCGTCGTGGCAGGTGATGACGTAAAGACCGTAGCCGATATTGAACAGCGCCTGCATATCGTTCTTGTTGGCGGTATCGCTGCGCTGTGCCAGATATTCGCGGCAAAGCTCATCAGCCATCTTGCCAAGCTGCTCGCTGCTCTCTGCGTTCAGCGCGGATTTGATCTTGACCGAGGTTTCGGTGTAGGTGATGTCCTTGCTATTTTCCAGCATTGCGCGCATGACCTTGACTGCCTGCGGTGCCCAGCTGCCGTTTTCGATCATGGCAACCGTGCGGTTCTGGAAATTGCGCTCTGTCAGGTGGTTGATAAACTCGCGCATGAAGGGGAAGATGTCTGCGTTATAGGTAGTGGTAGCAAGCACCAGCTTATTAAAGCGGAAGGCATCGGCAACAGCCTGTGCCATATCGCATCTTGCAAGGTCGTGCACAACGACCGCAGGCGCTCCGTTGTTCTTGAGCTTTTCGGCAAGCTGCATCACAGCCTTGCCCGTGTTGCCGTAAATCGAGGTGTAGGCAATGACAATGCCGTCCTGCTCAGGCTGGTAGCTCGACCAGACGTTATAAAGGCCAAGGTAGTAACCAAGATCCTCGCTCAGCACAGGACCATGCAAGGGGCAAATGATTTGGATATCCAGTGCAGCTGCTTTTTTGAGCAGCGCCTGCACCTGCGCACCGTACTTGCCCACAATGCCGATATAGTAGCGTCTTGCCTCGTCCGCCCAGGGCTCGTCTGCATCTAGCGCACCGAACTTGCCAAAGCCGTCAGCCGAGAACAGCACCTTATCGGTGGAATCGTAGGTGACAATGACCTCGGGCCAGTGCACCATGGGAGCGGTGACAAAGGTCAGCTTGTGATAGCCAAGATCCAGCACGTCGCCCTCACCTACCACAATGCGGCGATCCGCAAAGTCGGTGCCAAAGAAATTCTGCATCATGGTAAATGCCTTGGAGGAGGAAACGATCTTTGCTCCGGGGTAGGTTTTTGCAAATTGTACGATATTGGCGGAGTGGTCGGGCTCCATGTGCTGCACGATCAGGTAGTCGGGAGATCTGTCGCCCAGCGTGTCGCGGATGTTGTCCAGCCATTCGTGGGTAAAGCCTGCGTCCACCGTGTCCATAATGGCAACGTAGCGATCGAGGATGGCGTAGGAGTTGTACGCCATGCCGTTCGGCACGCGGTACTGTCCCTCAAACAGGTCGATCTTGTGATCGTTGACGCCGATATATCTGATGTCATTGGTTACATTCATTGTATTATGCCTCCGTTTTGATCTATGTATATTGTATCACTTTATTCCACGTCAGTCAAGGGATCAATCCAAAATTCTGCCGTCGGTCGAGATGGTCACAACCTGCCAGGGGATGAACTTTCCGCTTGCCTGCAGCGCTCTTTTTACGGCATTTTCAATGCCGCCGCAGCAGGGAACCTCCATTCTGACCACCTTGACGCTTTTGACGTCGTTTTGTGCGATGATGGCGGTCAGCTTTTCGGCGTAGTCGCCCTCGTCCAGCTTGGGGCAGCCGATCAGCGTGATGTGGTTGCGCATGAAATCCGCATGGAAACTTGCATATGCGTAGGCGGTGCAGTCTGCAGCGATAAGCAGGTTGGCACCGTCAAAGTACGGGGCATTTATCGGCACCAGCTTGATCTGGCAGGGCCATTGCGCCAGCTGACTGCCAACTGCTATGCGAGATGCTTGCACGTTTGGCTCGCGCTTGATGGCTCTTGCCATGGTGCCGGGGCAAGAAGCGGGCTGCCTGACAGCCTTTTTCTGCTTGGAAGCAAGCACGGCAGATTGGTTGTAAGCGGGTGCCTCGCGCTGCTCAAAAGTAATAGCACCCGTAGGGCAGGCGGGCAGGCAATCACCAAGGCCGTCGCAAAAATCCTCGCGCACAAGCTCTGCCTTGCCGTCAATCATTTCAATCGCGCCCTCGTGGCATGCACTTGCGCATGCTCCGCAGCCGTTGCATTTTTGTTTGTCAATTCGGATGATTTGTCTTTTCATGTTGTACTCCTGTTAAAAGCACTTGCCGGATTGGCAATCCTGTGCACACTCACCCCTGTAGCACAGCTCGTTGGGACATTGTCCGTCTTCTATCATTTGTCGGATATTTTCCGTAGTGGTCTCTGCGATATTGGAAAGCGCCTCTTCGGTTAAGAATGCCTGATGTGAGGTCACGATCACGTTAGGCATGGAAATCAGTCTTGCCAACACGTCGTCCTCCAGAATGTGCCCCGAAAAGTCCTCGAAGAACAGATCGGATTCCTCTTCGTAAACGTCTAAGCACGCCGCGCCCACCTTACGGGATTTAATGCCGGAGAGCAGCGCCTCGGCATCCACCAAAGCTCCGCGCGAGGTGTTCAGGATGACCACGCCTTTTTTGCACTTGTCAAGTGAGTGCTGGTCAATGACGTGGTAGGTCTGATCGGTCAGAGGGCAGTGCAGCGAGATCACGTCGCTCTTTGCAAACAGCTCGTCCAGCTCCACGTAGCGGATATTCTCACCGTCCGCAAGATCCGGGGCGGGGAACTTGTCGTATGCCAGCACCTTCATGCCAAATCCGCGGCAGATGTTGATAAATACGCGCCCGATCTTGCCCGTACCGATCACGCCCACTGTTTTGCCGTGCAGGTCAAAGCCTGTCATGTTTGCAAGGCTGAAATTGAAATCGCGGGTGCGGATATAAGCCTTGTGAATGCGGCGGATTGAGGTCAGCAGCAGCGCCATGGTGTGCTCGGCAACCGCGTAAGGGGAGTAGGCGGGCACGCGCAGCACGTGTACCTTGCCGTAAGCGTGCTTGATATCCACGTTGTTAAAGCCTGCGCAGCGAAGGGCTACGATCGAAACGCCCATTTGGTGGAGCTTGTCTATCACGGCTGCATTCACCGTGTCGTTGACAAACACGCAAACACCGTCGCAGTCGTGCGCCAGCTCCACCGTATCCTCGGTCAGCTTGGTTTCAAAGTATTTGTATTGAACGCCGCTCTGTGCGCCAAACGCATCAAAAGAGGGCTTATCATAAGGCTTTGCATCAAAAAAAGCGATCTTCATAAAATTACTCCTTGATTTTCTGATATGATTATAGTATAATTAACGTGATAAATCTGTTGAAATTTCAACAAAAGGAGAAAATTTTGAAAAAATATTTTGGGATTTTAAGAAAATGCTCTCTGTTTGCGGATATTGAGGATCAGCATCTGATCGCCATGCTGTCCTGCCTTGGAGTAAAGCGAGAGAGCTTTGATAAAAAGTATACCATTTTTGCGGAAGGAAATCCTGCCAGATACATCGGCATTTTACTCTCCGGCTCGGCGCAGATCGTCAGGCACGATTATTACGGCAACCGAAGCATTGTGGCAGGCGTGCTGCCGGGCGAGCTGTTCGGCGAGTCGTTTGCCTGCGCCGGCATGGAGAATCTACCGGTTTCAATTGTGGCAAACGAGCCGTGCGACGTGCTGCTGATCGATAGCAGCCACGTGCTGCACACCTGCTCCAACGGCTGCGATTTTCACAGACGCATGATTTATAATCTGATGCGTGACCTTGCCGCCAAGAATATTATGTTCCATCAGAAGCTGGATATCACAGCAAAACGCACAACAAGAGAAAAATTACTTGCATATCTTGCCTATATGGAGCGCCAAAGTGGCAAAAACGAGTTTGAGATCCCGTTTGACCGCCAGGAGCTGGCGGATTATTTGGAGGTGGATCGCAGTGGCTTGTCGGTTGAGATCAGTAAGCTGAAGCGCGAGGGCATGCTCGATTGCAGAAAGAACCACTTTGTGTTGCTGTGACTTTGCGTGATTGCACGCTCTGCTTTGCAAACATGTGCCCCTTTTGTGTCATCCTGAGCGCAGCGCCCCACTATGTGTCATCCTGAGCGGAGCGCATTGCCCCGAGTGCTCAACCGCACCCCTTTGCCCGCATTCTCCTACCGTCATTTTGCAGACCGAAACGCCCCTATGCCATCAATTTGCAAAATGCCACCTCCCTCCCGGAGGGAGGCTTTTTTCGCGTGTCGTAAACCGCTTTCTGGATCCTCAAAGTGCAATCCTTGCACTTTGACTTTCAAAAACCAGTAATTCGTTGCAGGTTTTTGAAAGTTCGACGCGCAAACACCCACACCGGGATGTTTTCTCGCTCAGGATGACACATAGTGGGGCGCTCCGCTCAGGATGACACAAAAGGGGATGCTCTACCAAAGCAACTTTGTGTAGGGGAGGATATCATCCTCCCGCACGCGATAATAACGGATCAGCGTTCGGTTGACGTGATCCAAAACCGCTTAGGTGGCGGGGCGTCAAAGGTGCCGCCCCCTACCGGATTTGTTGCCGCAGGCAGGATGACACATAGTGGGGTGCTCCGCTCAGGATGACACATAGTGGGCTGAGTGAGGATCTCTTTGAGCCATTTTACATAACAAAAAGCAGAAGCGTTTCTAAGGCCTCTGCTTTTAAGTATGCACTTATCTGAGCCCCGCAAGGTAGAGCGCACCTTGGATAGGGGCTGATTCCAAGACGGAGAGGGAATAGCAGCGTGCATCGTCTGCCAGCGCGTCTTTGAGAATGGGCAGGATCACATCTTTCTCGGCAGTCAATCCACCGCACAGCACAACGCGTACCTGCTGCTTGCCCATGCGCGCACTTATGGCGCGGATCAGGCAGGCTATGGCTTGTACGTTTTGGGTCAGAATCTCGGTTGCCACCGCATCCCCCTTGGCGTGCGCCTTGAAGACCAATGGCGCATAGCGGGCAATTTCAGCCTTGCCACCACTGTAAAAATCGGAAAGTGCATCGATCACGCGCGTCTTACCGCACGCATCAGCTACCAAATCACGCAAAAGCGTGGCAGGGCCACTGCCGTCCTCTGCTTGCAGTGCCGCCAGAATCGCGCCCGCACCTACGGCAAAGCCGCTGCCTGCGTCGCCAAGCAGGTAGCCGTATCCTCCTGCGCGCAGAATCTCACCACCGCATTGCGCATAAGCCACCGAGCCCGTGCCCATAATCACGGCAATGCCATCCTCATCACGCAAGCAAGCTGCAAGGCAGGACCTTGTGTCGCTTGCCGCATCTGCCCGGGCAAAGTTAAGCGTGCCAAGATACTCCTTGATATGTGCGGCATGCTCACCCGTTGCGGCGCCCGCAATGCCGGCAAAGACCGAGATCTCTGCGCGGTCGTAGCCGGCGCATACCTTTGCAATGCCGTCTGCAAGCAGGGCGCAGGTCGCCTCAAGCCCAATATCGTTGGGATTGGATGCCCCCAGCAGCGCGCTGCAAAGCAAATTGCCCGTGGCATCCACCAAGCGGAATTCGGTCTTGGTGCCGCCGCCGTCAATGCCCAGATAATACTTTTCGGTTTGTGTCATAGTCAGTCTTCCTTTTTGATCAAGCGTGCGGGATAGCGCGTAACGTCTGTTCCGTTGTGATTGTTGAGAATGGAGAAGGAAAGAGAGGGCAGCACGTTGGGCGCGCTGACCGTGTCATCGGGGAACAGCGCATTGTAATGGTTACCAAACGGCTTGCCGTCCTTGTAAACCACCTCGGGCTCCGACCAGTGCACAAGATCGTTTGAGGTGGAAATTGCCATGACGTAGTGCGGCCAGTCCACATCCGGGATCTCGCCCTTCCATGCTTTGATAATCGGCTTGCCGGTCATCAGATAGCAGCCAAGCGGCTCGCACCAAACCACGCGCGCGTGCCACATGTCGTGCACCACGGGGCTCTCCTTGCCAAGGTTGCCCGCCTCGCAAAATGCTCCGTCGTAGTATTTGACAAAGTCTCCCATGGTGCCGTCGCATCTTTTGCGGCAGCGCGCCACGTATGCATCGCAGGATTTCCACGCATCCAGCATATCCTTGCCGTCCAAGGAGATCGCCATATTATTATAGAATAGGTAAATGTATTCATCCTCGGGTGTGGTGAACAGCGTAAAGTCACCGCAGCCAAAGCGGATCAGATCTCCCGTCTGCCCCAGTGCATTGCCCGCACCGGGATTGTAGAGCTCGGTAAAAGCCACCTCGTGACCTGTCAGCACCCAGCGATCAAACGTCCAGGTCTGCCCCTCGTCGTCCGAGTGCATCAGCCCTACGTGGCGGAAGTCTGTGTCATGCTTGGGCGTGTTGCAAGGACCGTAGGCATCGTATGCCGTGCCGCGCCCCGCCCAGCCGGTCTCGTTATGAAACCAACAAAAAAAACGGTGCGTGCCGGGGCAGATATAAAGCCCGAAGGGCCAGATGCTGCCGCGCGCGGGAATTCCCTCGGGATAGCGGATGCCGCTAAAAGCGTAATCAGCGTGCCCCAGCGAAAAATTCAGCTCGATCTGCCAGCGCTCGACCATGTCGTCAAGGCAAGTGCCGGAAAATACGCTGATGTGCCCACCGTGCGCGTGTCCGCTCATTGCCCACAGCGTGCCATCCTTATCGCGACACATGGGCGTGGTGCCATCCTGATGAATGCCGTATTTTTTCATAAACGGAGTCTCGCGACCCTCGCCGATGATCAGCTCGTATCTGTCAAAAAATTTTCCGCTCATACGCGCCACCCGTAAGCCAGCTCCATCATGCGCGTCAGGGCTCGTGCCTCGTCCATACCACAGCCCGGCAGTACGTTGCCGGTCACAAATTGCTCGATGGGTAAGGGGAGTGCTTCGGGGAGAGCAACCTCAACCTGTGCGCGTCCGGTTGCCTCGGTGCATTTGATCACGCGATTGTTTTCCATATATACGTAGCCCTTGTCGCCGTGTACCTCGAAAACCACGGGCGAGCAGTAGGACACAAAGCCTGTTTCGTTGACCGCGATCGCGCCGTTCTCAAAGGTCATGACGGTCACGGCATTGTCCTCAACCCGGTCGGTGTTTTTGGCAGCCGCGCCGGGATTCTGATTGCACAGCGTAAAGGCGGACTTTGCCGAGATGGGCTCGCCCAGAATCCAATGCGCCAGGTACATGCCGTGCGCACCAAGGTCGATCATGGCACCGCCACCGCACTGCTCACGGTTATAAAAATGTGCGGGCAGCCAGTTGTTGCTGCTGCCGGAATGGCAGTTGCGGAAGCGCAGGTAGTTGACGTTACCCAGCTCGCCGCTTTCGACAACTTGCTTGACAGCTCTACGCGCAGGCAGATATTTTTGGAACAGGGAAATTGTAAAGGATACACCGTTTTGGGCGACTGCCTTTTCCACGCGCTCGCAATCGGCATCGGTCAGCGCAAGCACCTTTTCGGTAAAGATGTGCTTACCCGCGTTCGCAATCTTAACCATGTCGTCGGCATGGGTGTTGGAGGCAGAGCAAACGATCACGCCACGGGCGTCGCTTGCGAGCAGCTCTTCGGCACTTGCAAAGCGCGGAATGTCAAACTGCGCGGCAAACGCTGCTGCCAAAGCATCGTCAGGCTCGTAAAAGCCAACCACCTCGCCGTGCTTGAGTGCCGTTCTTGTGTAATCGGGTGCGTGTACGTGCCATACACCGAAAATTGCTGTTTTCATGATATCACCGCCTGTCGTTTTTCTTTATTATAGCATAGATATTTGCGGAATGCAAGAAGAATGCGAAATGCAGAGGGGGAATTGTCCGCAGGGCAGGGCTTGCTCTTTCGGAAAGTGATAAAACAATAAGAAAAGCCGCCCTCGGGCGGCTTTTCTACCACAATTATTCATTATTCATCATTCATCATTCATTCTTCATTTTACTTAGCACCTACTCACTCCATTTGCTAACCTGATCGACCATCCACTCGCCCTTCTCGCGGCTCGAGCACCAGCACTTGATGTAAAAGCCCTTCGGGTCAAGCGTCTTGATCAGCCGCTCCGCGCCCGCTAAGTCGCATTCGTTAATGCCGCCCAGCAGCACAAGATTCTTGTTCTTTTCCTGAATCTTGCGGTAGAGCGGGAACCACCGTTCATCCCATAAGGGTTCACAGCCTGTGCCGGGCGTCCATTGAATGCCGGTCAGGTTGGGGATATCAAGCAGCATGTCAAGGTGGTTCAGCTCGCCCACACCGTCCAGATGGTAGATCGAGCGCTCCATGTGATCCACCTGTGTGACAAGATCGGGCAACACGAATTCTTCAAACTGCGCAGGGGAGATCATGTAGCAAAAATCGCACTGCAGGGGATACCAGGGCTTTGCGGAGGGGATGTCCATCCAGCTGTTATAGGGTAGCCCTGCATCCTGCAGGGTCTTGACCTGCTGATCAAATACGTCCAGCCACACCCTTGTGACCTCGGCGGAAAATGCTTTCACCTCGTCGGGGTAGTCGTACAGATCGTAGAGCAGGTTTTGGGTGCCGCGCAGGGATGCCACCACATCCAGCACGCCGCCGATGTCGGTCATGGAAAACGCAACGTCGGGATCACGGGCAAAGAGTGCCTGCTCGCGCAAAAGGCTCTGCCAAAGCTCACTCTGTGGGTCAAATACCACCTCGGGGGGATTATCCCAGTCCTCGATCACCTGCTTGACGTCCAGCCATACCGTACGGGAATTGAGCTTGTAGCCGCCGCCAATGCAGGAGGACAGCATGCCGGGACCGTAGTTGGCAAAGTGGCAGGGCACGCCCTCAGCAATAAACTCACTGTTGGCAACCAAGCGCTTGTGCGCATTGTATTTGTATTCCACGTCCAGCCATTGCTGCTCCAGGGACTGGGGCGCAGGGTAGGGCTCGCTGCCCGGCTTGATCATGGACATGTTCAGAATGGGGCGTTCTTTGTTTTCTCGCTCCCAGAATTTTTCATATTGTGACAGCGCGTTTTCAAACGTTTTCCTGTACATAAGCACCTCTTTGTTATCAATCAGCTTCCGCTCTTTGGTCTAAAAGCGGCTGTGCGCCGCCAAAGCATTCCACATTCTCGGTTGTCAGATCACGAATGCTGCCTGCCAGGGCTATGGCGTAATCTCCACCGCCGCGCACGTTTCGCACCGTAATATTGTAGGTCTCGTCGGGCGTTGCATGTCTGCTGCCGTACAGGCGTACGTCACCGATGCGCACCGCATAGAGCCCGCGATCCATGTGTGGGCAGCCAAAAGACGTGTCATAGACACCGTCGATCTCAATATCGTGCAGCTTGATGCCGCCTTGATTGAGCAGCCTGACGTTGGTGCAAAAGGCGGCGGTGCGCACGTCGCGAATATGCACGCGGCAGATGTCCCGGGGCAGCCCGTCCACCGCAAATGCTTGCTCCGGCGCACCGTTCAAGCCGGTCAGCGCGATCGAATCGTCCTCGGTAAAGCCTGTGATATGCTCGATCACGATATCGTGACAGCCCTGTCGCAGATCGATCCCGTCCGCGTTTTTGACCAGTACCTCGGCATACCTGTCGCGTCGCAGTCCGTGATGGGAATTGCCGCATGCGTCTATCCATACGTCGTTGGCGCAAAAATCAATATTGCCGAGGTATCCGTGTGCGCAATAAATGAAATTGAGTGCCCACCAGCGTTGATTGCGGCAGGAAACGTTCTCAATTCTGAAGCCGTCCACGTTGGTAAACAGCAACAGGTTGTTTTTCCAGATGGGGGGCATGCCGTCCCGCAATTGCGTGGATTCCGAAAGACCGTTGTATTCGCCGCCGTCCAGAATGGCGCGCCCTTTGCCGATCACTGCAATATTGTGATCTGTGCCGATGGGTGTCCTGCCGATCTCGGTGCCGTGATGCTCGTTGACAAACATGTTGGAAAAGCAGCCGTCTGCCATGCGCAAGTGGCAGTCCTGCAAAATCAAGGTAAAATCCGAGGGCAGACGAATGGCTGTGTCGATCTCCCACGCACCGCTGACGGTTGCCGTGCGGCTGCCGTTTTCTATCGCGGCATGTATCAGGGAGGTAATATACTTGCTGCCATGCTTGTGAAAGGTATTTTTCATGCGAGTGAGCTCCTTTTACGTCCGTTTGGTGGTCCTGCGCCCCACCACGCAATCAAAGGGCAGACCGGATAGAGCAGAATGCCAAGATATAAAATCTTGCTCTCTTGCTGCAGTGCAGCGCAAATGATGGCAAGGATGATGCATGCCGTGCCCAAAACAAAATATGCGCCTGCCATGAGAGCGATTTTTATGATGCTTTTTTTGGTCAAAAACATGGTGTTTCTCTCTTTCAAAAAGAACTTTACACGCGATCCGCGTATCTCTTTGCGGTAATGATACCGTCATGCACGTGCAGCTTGCAAACTCTTGCGGTTCTTGCCTCGGCAAATTCCTTGCGGGAATCGCTTGCATAGTCGCGCCCGTGGTAGATCGCGTAGTATTGCCCGTTGTATTTGATCACGCTGTGGTGACCCGAGCCCTCTTCAAATTCGTTTTTGATCAGTACGGGGTCAAATGCTCCGTCTGCCGTGTGCTTGACAAAGTCCACGCGCGTCAGATCCTGCTCGCTTGTGTGTGCGGCAGCGTAGCCTATATGGTAGGAGTCGTTGTCAAAGCAGCCACCGCTGTACATCAGGTACTGCCAGCCACCCTCGCAAAACCAGAAAGCACCCTCAATCGTGTGCCAATCCTTTCCGTCGCCAAAGCGGTTTCTTTTGAATATTTCCTGATCCATGGTGGGCACGATCACCTCGCGCGGTGCATGCGCAGGAGTCATGGGGTCAAGCAGGCGATCCACATAAATGCGTGTGCCGATGCGCTCGCAGTCCACGTTGTCCTCGGCATACCACAAAAACAGCCCTTGCTCGGTCTCTACCACGTGCGAATCGATTGAAAATCGCTTGTAAAGGCAGCGCTCCTGCGTAAACGGACCGAGCGGAGAGGTGGAAACTGCCGCATGCATGTACTGAAATTCCTTGTCGGTCGAGCAGGAAACGTAAAGGTAATATAGGGAGCCGTGCTTGATAACGCTGGGCGCCCAATAATCGCGTCGCCCGTCAAATGCGGCAACCACGCCCTCATAGTGCCAGATGCCAAACAGATCGTCTGCGCTGTAAGCCTGCACACCCTCGGTTGCGGTCACGTACAGGTAAAGCCTGCCGCCATCCTCAAAGATAAAGGGATCAGGCTGATGCTTGCCCGCCACGTCGAATTTTAGCTTCATGAAAGAGCCCTCCGATCAAATGCTTGGTGTGTGATATCAGTATATCATAAAGGGTAAGAGATTTCAATACGAGTCGGCAGGTTTTAAAGCAAAAAACAAGGGCGCCTGCAAGGCGCCCTCTTTTAGCCACTCCACGTGGAGGAAGAATACTTGATATTGTGCTTTTTGCAAAAATCCCAGAACAAGGCGTCGTTAAAGCCCCTGCCAAATGCCGCCTCAATCATTTGCTCAAGCGTTCCTTGGTATTCGCTTTGCAATGATGTGACAAACGTCTTGGCATTTTCCTTGTCCAGATAATACGTTCTTTCAAAGTCACCGCCGCCGAATTGAGAAACGCCATAGTCCGCGTATCCGATGCTGATGCCGTCGTCGGTTTGTGTCACCCAGAATCCGCTTGTTCCTTCGCGCATAAAAGCCTCCTTGATAATGCAATATTTCCACCTTCATTATATCACAAAACAGGGAACAAGTCAATGCGCAAACGCAAGGCGCGCCAAAAAAAAGACACCCCTTGAGGGGTGTCCTTATGATTATTTGCCGGTTACGGTAATGCCCTTGTTGATCAAAAAGGCAATAAAATCATTCTTGGTACCGGTAGTGAACGTATCCTTACGGAAGATGTGATAAATGCCCTTGTCGGAGCGCAGCAAAATCAGGTTTTTGGTTTGCACAGCTTGTTTGATTGCCTTGAATTCTACCTTGGTTACAGCTCCGGTAGAAAGAGTGCGCTCAAAGTACGTATCCGTTACAACGGTGCGCGCTTCGATTTCTTTGCCATGCACCTGAATTCCCCAATTTACCATTTTGTTTATGCTGTTGTAATAACGAATCAAACGCGCAAGGCAGAATACTAAGTCTAACGCAAGCACGAACGGATTAAGAAAAAGCAAGCCAATCAGATCGGCAAGTGTCCAGATGATTCGCGCAATTCTGCAAGATAAGCGCTTGTAGATACAAAACATGTAGTATTCTTTCGCCAGTTCTTTGTCTCTGACGTAGGTGTTTTCAAATAAGATATCCATTTTTAAAACTCCTTCTCTGTATGTGCTTTGGGAAATTTGGCTCAAATTTGTATGGATCCTTCTGCGCAACTATGTGTTTGCCTTTTCCACATTCAGCTTTTACCCAAGGGCAGAATGCGAATATCGCTATTGGATGCTATCGCGATCTTTTTCTCGCCTGAGCCAACCGTGTATTGCGAGCCGTTTTGCGTCATATCCTCGAATTCGACCGAAACGCTTGTGGGAGTCGTTTTGTGGTTGAATTGGTCTTTTTCCTTGAGGGTCAGCACAAAGGATGCGTCGGGGGAGAGCGTCAGCTCACAGGGCGCAGAGAAGGTTTCAACGTCCAGAGATTCGAAGGCAAGGATCGTGGCATAGATCTTACCGTCGGAGTTAGCCAGCTTAAGATCCCTTGCCTGGTTGGCGGAGAAGTACAGGTCGTTAAATACGGTGCCAACTTCACCGCTGTAAACCTTATTGACAGCCACGTCTACCTTTGCATAGGAAGCACTGATGCCCAGAATGGAAACCGTACCGTTTGCCCTGAAATCAAATTCGCGGTTTTCCTCGGGGATTCCTTCATCATTCTGACCCGAAATCCAAACCTCGTCGGCACTATCGACCTTGACCGAAACCTTACCGCTCTCGGTCAGAACGTGCAGCTCCTTGAGCGTGTTTTCAAAGCCGGAAACGTCCATGTCCACCAATGCGGCTTTGGAGTTGATGGCAATATCCATATTGTCATTCTCGGGCAGATATACGACAAGGTCCTTTTTCAGGTCGCCAAAGTCAAAATTGCCCGATTCGGAGAATTGAATATACAGCACCTGCCCATAATCGGAGGCGTTATAATAGCGCCAGTGCAGGGTAAATTTCTCGTCAATCTCTTGATTGGCGGACTCCTCAATTTTGACGGTATCCTCCTTGTGCGTGCGAAGAGTCACGGTACCGTATTGCCACCAGATGCTCAGCAGGTCTACCTTGCCCTCGAATTCGGTGTTACCCGCGGTATATTTTTCGGGGCTCGAGTAGGTTGTAGGAAACATGTCGGTGAGCGCATCGAACAGATCGCATCCCGAGAATAAACAGGTAGAGCAAAGAATCAGCGCGATCAGTAAAACAGAAATCAGTCTTTTCATAAATGATCCTCCATGACGCTTACGTTATTTGCATTATAGCACAGATTGGCTTGTATTGCAAGGCTTTTTTCATAATTGACGGACAAGTATTGAAAAAGATAGGCATGCAGGGAATGGGATCAAAACGTTTTCTGTAAAAGGGGCTTGTTCCTTGCACCTTTTGGAATCTGTGCATTCCAAATTCCGTAGGGGAGGATTCCATATCCGCCCGTCCCTGACCGCCGCTGCTTTTTCGGGAGCATATACAATGCTCCCCTACGGGCAATCGCTCGGCGCCACGTTCCCGGAATTCGCCTTTGGCGAATATTCGCACGCTCTCCGCCTGGAAAATGCCTCGCTGCGCGAGTCGCTTTCCGGTAACACGCCGTCGCATAGTCGTCGTCTGTCGCCTCGATACACTCGGCTTGGACGACTCCTTGCTTGGGGCTTTCCTCGGTGAAAACAATAATCAATTGTTTTCACCTCGTCACTCCGAGCGGCGAATGCGAACCGGATCCGCTGCGCCCAAAGGCGCGCGGAGCCCGAGTTCGATGAAGGAGTGGTAGCTCCAACAAAAAGAGCACTTCTTGCGAAGTGCTCTTTTTGTTGGCACGCTTTGACAAAAAAGATGCCAGCCTGAAAACGTCGAAAACCCTTGTATTATAAGGATTTTCGAACATTTTTCAATATTTTTTATTTGTTTTTTCTGCCGCTTTGCCAGCGTTGGACTCTC